>JBMTWK010000463.1:0-3456 GCA_049452395.1 Prochlorothrix sp.
GCTGACATTCATCGCTAGGATTGAAACAGGGGATCCATCCCACTTTGACGAGTGAGCCGATTCGGTCGGGGCAATCTCCCCGTGGTTGCCCTGGTTTTAGTCCCAAGGGGGGAGCCACAGGGGCACGACCCCTACCGAGATTTTTCCAAAGTGGGATGCTCCCCTCCAGATCCTGGGCTTGTTCTCCATAATTCCGGCATTCAGCACCCCATTTCCCAGTATTCAGCAGTTTATAATCCCAGCATTCAGCAGCTCATATCTTCAAGGTGCCCCCACGTTAAATTTTGTGGGGGAATTCGCAGGTTCAGCGATTCTCCCTTGGGATACTGCGATCGTGGCAGTCTAGACAAGACTCCTGTGAACTGTTCCGGACTGTTCCAGCGAACCGTTGGGTGTTTAAGAACCTTCCAGTCAGGGGAGAACCTGGCAGGGAGTCCCCCACGACCCCAAAGCGCAGTCACCCGCAAAGTCTGTTAGGGGAATGTTCCAAGAGTTTTCTAAAATGAGTTCTGTTGCAGTTTTCCAAGAGTTCGGGAAGGACAGGTTAAACCATGATTAAGCATGACGTGATGATTATTGGGGGCGGCATTGCCGGATCGCGGGCCGCATTGGAGATTGCCCGCACCTGTCCCGATCTCAGCATTGGCCTAGTCGCCAAAACCCACCCCATTCGCTCCCACTCCGTTGCCGCCCAAGGGGGCATGGCCGCAACCCTCAAAAACGTCGATCCCGAAGACTCCTGGGAAGCCCACGCCTTTGATACCGTCAAGGGGTCCGACTACCTCGCCGACCAAGATGCCGTCGCCATCCTCACCCAAGAAGCCCCTGATGCCGTCATCGACCTGGAACACATGGGCGTACTCTTCTCCCGCCTAGAATCCGGCCACATCGCCCAGCGGGCCTTTGGCGGCCACTCCCACAACCGCACCTGCTACGCCGCCGACAAAACCGGCCACGCCATCCTCCATGAACTCATCGTCAACCTGATCAGCAGCGGGGTCACGGTCTACGACGAATGGTATGTGATGCGGCTGATCCAAGAGGAGGAAGAAGCCAAAGGCGTGGTGATGTTCCGCCTCAGCGATGGCCACCTAGAAGTGGTGGAAGCCAAAGTGGTAATGCTGGCCACGGGGGGCTATGGTCGGGTTTTTAATACCACCTCCAACGACTACGCCTCAACGGGGGACGGACTGGCCATGGTCGCCAAGGTGGGCCTGCCCCTGCAAGATATGGAGTTTGTCCAGTTTCACCCCACAGGGTTGCCGGTGGGGGTTCTCATTTCGGAAGCAGTGCGCGGGGAGGGGGCCTATCTCATCAACAGCGAGGGCGATCGCTTCATGGCCACCTACGCCCCCAGCCGCATGGAACTGGCCCCCCGCGACATCACCTCACGGGCCATTTACTCGGAAGTGCGGGCCGGACGGGGCGTGCATCTGGAGGACGGCAGCGCCGGGGGCAGCTTTGTCTATCTGGACCTGCGCCACATGGGCCGGGAAAAAATCATGAGCCGGATTCCCTTCTGCTGGGAAGAAGCCCATCGGCTGGTGGGCATTGATGCAGCGGTGGAACCCATGCCGGTACGGCCCACAGCCCACTATTCCATGGGCGGCATTCCCACCAATACCGAGGGCCAAGTGCGCAGCGGCCCCGACGGGCTAGTCCCCGGTCTGTTTTCGGCGGGGGAAACGGCCTGTGTCTCGGTCCATGGGGCCAACCGTTTGGGCAGTAATTCCCTGCTGGAATGTGTGGTCTACGGTCGCCGCACCGGGGCCAGCATTGCCCAGTACGTCCGCGATCGCAAGGCTCCCAACCTGGATCCCGCACCCTATTTGGCCCAGGCAAAGGCCGAAATTCAAGGGTTGCTCGATCGATCGGGCACCCACCGCATCGCCACCGTGCGCCAAGCCCTCCAAGACTGCATGACCAACCATTGCGGCGTTTTCCGCACCGAAGCCTTAATGAAAGAAGGACTCGCACAACTTCAGGTCATTAAGCAGCAAGCCCAAGACATTGTCCTAGACGACAAGGGCAGTTGCTGGAATACAGAGCTAACCGAAGCCCTAGAGCTACAAAACCTGTTAATTGTGGGGGAAATGATTCTAACCTCAGCCCTCAGCCGCCAGGAAAGCCGGGGTGCCCACTTCCGGGAAGACTTCCCCGATCGCGATGACAACAACTTCCTCAAGCACACCCTCTCGTTTTATTCAGCCGCAGGGGTAGAGATCCAAGGCCGATCTGTCGCCCTAGGGATGTTTGAACCCAAAGAGCGCAAGTATTAAGGGAGCCTCCCACTTTGAAAGAACCTGGGTAGGGGTCGTGCCCCCGTGCCGACCCTCTTCGAGCCAAACCGGGGCAACCACGGGAGAATTCACCCCACCGCATCGGTTCACCCGCCCAAGGGATCTGGACCCTCAATGAAGATCGACCCCCCAGAAATTTCCATGGGGAAGGTCGGTTTAAACCAGCAAAACGGCCCTAGGAGTTGCGGGGACTGGAGTCCCTCCCTAGAGCCGTTTTTTGTGGTTATGGCCTCGATCGCCCTAAGATTGCCCGCGATCGTCCTAGCCGATCGCCTTACTCCTCATCATCGTCATCCCCTGTAATTTGGGTGAGTTTAATGTGCTTGCGGCCTAGGGTAATTAAGAACTCATCTCCAGGTTCTAAATCCATTTGCTTGGTGTAAGCGGGGCCAATCAAAAGATTGCCATTCGCCTGAACCGCAATCCGGTAGCTGGCGCTGCGCCCTCCCCGTCCGCTGGAGTCTTTTCCCTTGCCATCTAGTTCAATACCTTCCGCATCAATTAAGGCATTGAGGAACTTCATCATATTGACCCGCTCAACACCACCCTTGGTTTTGGTGGCATACCCACAGGCTCTGGCCTTTTCTTCCTTGGGGATATTCCCCAGGTCCTTGACCTTTTGTAATAAAGCCTCTCCAATTAAAGGATTACTCATCGCAATTCCAATCACTCAATTCAACAGGGACAAGAAAGAAACAGCACCCCAAACACAGCCCTCATACACAGAGCAGCACCGCGAACAATCCAGGCTTTGTCCCTATACCCACACCATTACCAAGGTTGCAGGGCCAGCAACGCTGTCCGCTACAATTGCCCGTCACAATTGTCAGTCACAATTGTCCACCACCATTATTCGTGACAATTGATCGCGGCAGCCCAGCGCTTGATCTGGCGTAGCAGACTGGGGGCATAACGGCGACTGATCGTTGGGGGCGGCAATCTACGGATTGGCAATAGCCCAAGGAATACGGCCAAGACTGGAGCCGAAAGGCAAAGCAGGCCAACGAGAGTTAAGGGAGTTTAAGACAGGAGATGGGGGACACCCAGGCTTAGATTGAGGTGTGTTAAGTGGAGGGGTCACAATGGAAAGTTTAAACCACAAGCCATTAGTAACCGTCTCTCATCTTACACGAATTCTTGAAGGACATCCCTTTGC
>JBMTWK010000464.1:0-3456 GCA_049452395.1 Prochlorothrix sp.
GGCTTTTTTTGAGACTAGAATTCTTGCCAACCTCCATTAATCGAGGTGCCCGTTACTTCCTTAGAAGAACTCAAAAGTAAGTTGGTGCAAGTGATTGTGGTGGCGCTGATTGTGAGCCTTTTCAAAAAGATGCTCAATTTGCCCGTTGCCCAAGCGATTGACCTGGCCTATATTGCCTTTGCGATTCTGTTAATTTCTGTGAGTAGCTATCTGCTGCAACTCCAGTACCAAGCTCACCATCCTCCTGCACCGATTTTACCCGCTGCCCCGCCCCCCGCTGCCCAACTACCCGCCACTACGTCGGACCAGTTTCCAGATTGAGCCGATCGATCGGAAAGCCCATGACAAAGCGGCCCTCCCGGTGATGAGGAAAGATCCGCTGAGAGGATATTTATAAACCGAAGAGAATCCCCCCTAACCCCCTTAGCAAGGGGGGAAATAGAGGTGTCATCCCCCTTAACAAGGGGGACTGAGGGGGATTCTGCGGAGGTCTGCGCAACTCAGCGCGAGTTTCCCAATATCCGCTTAGGCTGTGGGTGGGATGAGTTCTTCCATGATGCGGAAGCGGACGTGGTTGACGGAGAGGTTGCCGATCGACAGATCCCCCGGTAGCTCCTTAATATTGGTTCCCTGGGAGAAAACCTGCTCAAACTTGAGTCCTCGGCCAATTTCGGCATGATACCAAGCCAAACCCATAAAAAAGCGCATGGGGTGGGGGCCGTAGTCCACATCATCCGGGTTCGACTCCATGGGCAACCAGCCAATTCCCGGCAGGTAAAACTCTAGCCAAACATGGTTATAGTCGGGAAAGAGGGGCACTTGGAGCAGTTCCGGGTGCTGGGGACACTTGTAGCGGCCTACGGTGCGGCAGGCGATGCCATTGAGGCGGCAGAGGGCCAGCAGCACCCCTACATATTCGCCACAGGAGCCAGTGCCCCGCTCTAGCACCACATCGGGGTTATCAATGTGGGGGGTAATGCGGTAGGAGAGACGATCGTAGACGTAATCGCGAATGCTCAAAATTTGGCGCAGAGGGTTGGTCTCAGTGCCCACGGCTTCCTTAGCGGCCCACTGCAAGATCGGCGTGTCCATGGCCAAATTCTCGTTGTCCACCAAGTAGCGGGCTTTGAACTCCTCCGAAAACTCCTCGGTGAGGTCCACATCCTTGGGCAGCAGTTGGTATTTAATGCCGTAGGTATCGATGATGGCCCGCCAGCCAAAGACCAGGCGATCGTGCTCCTGAAGCTTCTCAAACCGGAAGACGGCCACCTTTTCCCCCTCCTGTTCCACCACCTCAAAGGGCAAACCAAAGGGTTCCACCGAGACCACCCGCTGGCGATCGGTATTAGACGGCAAAGCAATCCGCCACTCCACATTTTCTAAGGCGACGGGATCCAGCGGCGCTAGCTCCTCCACATAGCACAACTCCAAGCGGTAGCCATTGGACAGGGCATAGGGCTTGCCCGATCGGTAGCTGTAATGGAGGGGCTGGATCAGGCTGCGATCGCGGCGGGCCAAGCGATGGGGTTCATAGCCGTTGGGGTCGTCCTGGATGTACAACTGCTCGCTGCTGTACAGCACAAAGATTTGATCGGTCAGTTGCTCCGATGCTGTGGTAGTTTGGCCCGATCCAGCGGTGTTGGTCGCAGCGGCAGGGGCCGATCGGGGCAGAAACTGAAGCCCAGCGGGATGCTCAAAGGGCGTAAGCAAACTAAAGCGCTGTTCTCCCGTGGCCCGATCGAGGCAATACACCGTTTGCTCCCCCTGATCGGCCACCCATAGCTCTTCTGCCCGTGCCGCTAGATGCTCAACCCCCACCCCCGGTGCTCGAAACTGGGTAATGAGGTTGCCATTGGCCGCACTGACCACAAAAATTAACCCCAGGCGGGAGTTCGACACATACAGGGTATTCCCAGAAATTGCAATGCCCTCCGCCCGATCGCGCACCTCCGCCACATAGGTGATTTCCCAGGTTTGGAGGTCACAGGCATAGACCCGTGTGCCCTTGGTGAACCAGAGGGTGTCATCTTGAACCGTCAGGCCATTGCTGTCGCGGAAGACATCCACCTGCTGCTGGTTGAGAATGCAGACATTTTCAGAGTCGGGGTCGATCTGGACGATATAGCCCTGGAAGCGATCGAGGCTAATAAACTTCCCCTGCCAAATTCCTAGGCCACACAACCGCGCCACGGATAAGGGGTAAATAATCTGGGAGCGAGGGGACGATAGTGTGGTAGAAGGGGCAACCAAGGTCATGGTTCATCGGTAGGGTAGGGAACAGGGTCGGGAACACAGATAACAGTAAAGGCTAGCAGGGCGGATCCGCTCTCACGTCTCACTTTCCCAAGGACATTCCTTTCAGTTTGTACCCTAAGCTACAGGGCGCTACAAAACCTGAACGGCAACGGCACCTAAACGGCAACAGCGATCTTGATAACAGTAAAAGGTAAAAAGCGACAAAGGCGATCGTCCGGCCCGCTGGCCGAGCTGTTAATCTAAGTCCGAGAGATTCATGCGGCTTTTTTGGGCCTTGCTGCCGAGGGCGGTCTGCAATTTTTCGAGCAGTTCCTGGGTCAGCTTGGTAAAGGCTTTCGCCCCGGCGGTGCTGGGTTGGCTCAGGACAACGGGCTTAAAGCTATCCACAGCCTTGGAGACATTGATATCGCTGGGAATTTGGGTTTTGAATAACTGCAACTCATTAAAATCTTGGCGAACCCGCTGCATCACCTTGTTATAGTAGCGGCTGGGCAGAAGTCCTCCCGCCATGGAGAAGACAATGCCCAAGAGCTGGGTGCGAATTTGGTCATCGCCTTGGTGGCTTTCCCGCAGCTTGGCGATGCGTCGTTCTAACAGTTGAATCCCTGCGATCGACAGCGGTTCTGGCTTGGCGGGCAGCAGGTAAAAATGGCTGGCGGCGAGGCTGCTGCGGGTCAGCAAATTATAACCGGGGGCACAGTCGAGGATAATAAAATCGTAGTCCTTCATCACGGGCTGAAGAATTCCCGCCACCAGTTTGCTTTCAAAGTGGATCCACGCCTGCTCAAAATTGGTTTCTCCCCCCTGCAAGGCTTGCTGATGCAACACCGAAGACACCACATAATCATCGTATAAATCCAAGTCCCCCGGCAAAACATCTAAGCCTTTCAGGCCACAAACGTAGGGACAGATGACATCGGAGGTGGACAGCCGGGTTGCGGCTGGGGCCTGGGGCTGAATGGCCTGCTCAAACAGATACTTGAGGGTGCGTCGTTCCTTGCGATAGGTGACGAAGGTCTGGGGAGACATCAGGCTTAAGGTTGCGTTGATCTGGGTGTCGAGATCGACCACCAGAACTTTCTTCTGGTACTGAGAGACTAGGGCCGCTGCCAAGTTCACCGATAGGGTGGTTTTGCCTACCCCTCCTTTCATGTTGGTAGTCGCAAGGATATGAGCCATAGCATCAGTACGGTGAGTCAG
>JBMTWK010000465.1:0-3453 GCA_049452395.1 Prochlorothrix sp.
TTTCAGATTCCAATCTCAAGGGTGCCGTAGGGAACGCTACTCTACCTCTCTACAGTCTCAATTTAGGGCAACTGGAGCAATTCCCTAGCCCTAGCATGTACGACTCAAGCCGAATAACCCTCGCTTTTCTTGGACTGGGAGACCGTAGTTCCGTGAACACACAGGTTGCGCATCACGATCAATCACTTTATGAGCATTTTCTAGAGCGGGTTGCCCAAGAACCCCCGGAGCGCTTGTTGGAACGGTTTCGTCTTTTATTCTTGGAGGGGGCCAGTTATCCTGACCCAGAGATCCGCCAAGCCCTAGAGCAGATCCTGCTGAGCCGGATCACAGACCAGGAGTTTGCCTTTCTCCTGAACCGTTGTTGCTATATTTTGATTAACCATTGGCGGCTGAGCGATCGCAACAATGCCGCCATCCTGGAACTCATCGATCTGTTGCAGGAATCCCCCGTCAGCCGCACCGGCACCCTCTACCGTGCCCAAACCACCGTGCGGCTCCACCAGTGTTGGGAAGCCTTCCAATACAGCGATCAGTACTTGACGCTGCACCGGCTGATCCAGGTGATGGAGGGGCACAAACCCCCCGCCCAGCCCATCCAAACGGAACCCCTGGGCCAACTGATTCGCCGCTATCCCTACCTCTACGATCACTGCTTGGTGAGCGAGGGCAGCGACTATGAGCAGAAGCAACACGCCCTCAGTCTGCGCACCCAGCACCAACAGAAATACGAAGCGGATCTGTCCCTCTACCTCACCTACCAAGTCCGGGGCAATGCGTTGATGCGCCAAGGCATTCGGGATCCCCAGGAACTGAAGCGCCGCCTTAAGCCGGTGGCCAATCCCACGTTCTTGAACAATCAGGAACTGTCTACGGCCCTGCGTCAGTATGCGGGCAAGGTCGATCGGGGCAAGTCTTACCGGGAAGTGGCCCAGGATTTTTCCCGCTATGCGGGCCAGAGCAGCAGTTTTGGCAAGTTTAAGGTTTACCTGTACGAGTACATTATGGCGGCGATGGGGGGCGAGTCCGGCTATGCTAATCGCACCTTTAACCGCCAGCTTACGCGCCATCTTCAGCAAATTTCGCCGGAGAGTGAAGCCAGCCGCCTCAATGACTTTCTGGTGATTCGGACCTGTAGCCAGGTGGTCAATTTTATGGTGGTGGAAAGCCCCCGCAGGGCCGATCACTTTGTGTTTATGGATTTGCTCAATAATCTCGGCCCCCTGGGAACGGTGGGGGTTTTGCTCCGGCTGGTTCTGTTTTGCACCAAGGTCAAGCCCTATCTAGAAAAGCGGTTTTCGATCCTCTTTACCCACTACGAAGGCAGCACCCAAGAAACGATGCTGTGGCTGATTCATGCCCTAGAGCATCTTCAGTTGGCTTTAACAACCAATTTTGGTGCTTTACAACTGCCATTTCGCATTTAGGGGGGCTTGGGAGCCTCTCCCTTGGCCAGAATCTTAGTAGGGGCACAGTCCTCACGCCCAAGGTCGGCTAGTTGAGGGGCGGAGACCTCGGAAAAGTCCCCCTGGGATCGCCGATTTGCAATCGGTTGGCCTCATATTCCCTTTGCTGGGCTGTGAAAGTCCCCCTGGGATCGCCGATTTGCAATCGGTTGGCCTCATATTCCCTTTGCTGGGCTGTGAAAGTCCCTCTGGGATCGCCGATTTGCAATCGGCTGGCCTAATATTCCCTAGAAAAGGGGGGCTAGAAAAGGGGGCTAGGGGATTGTCGGGTTACCGAGCTTGCTGGGCTGTTGGGTTAGTTGGTGCTTAAATTGCGGCGCTGTTCTAGGGTTGCACGTTCTCCGTAGTTTAGGAGGATCTCGATCGTGTCGAGGCGGTGCGCCCAGGTTTGCATGGCGTAGGGGTGCTCTAGGGCGTGGAGATAGAACCAGTCGTTGAGGTTGTTCTGGACGAGTTCCAACTGCGATCGGGCGACTTGAACCTGAGCGGCGGAGGGGCGTTGGGCTAGGGTGGCGAGGGCTTGGCGGAGCTTTTGCCGCTGGTTTTGCCAGGACTCCACCGCTGTGGGCCGTACCGAGAGTTGCTCTTGTCCCCGGAGAAAGTCCCATTCTTCCTCAAGGGCGGTAAAGCGGAGTTGGGCGGCGCGAAAGGGGTCGCGGTGGGGGAGGACTTGGGCCGTGGTGGAGGGGCTAGGCTCAAAGCGATCGCGCAATTCCGGTCCCCAGTGATCCATGGCAAAGAGGGCATAGCCCGGAGATGCGGTGTCGCGCAGGAACTGCACTTGGTCGAGCACGGCGACATCACTGAGTTGGGGCAAGTTGACACCGGGCACGATCAGGGTCGATCGCAGTTCTGGATCCAACAGCCAGGGTTCGGTGATTTCCTGGAAGCGGTTGGTGTCCATGGCGTAGGACATCAAAACCACCATGTCCACATCCCCCGCCTTGGCCCAGGTTTCCCAGTCCTGCTGGATCTTGGCGATGCGCTCGTGGGTAGGGAAGGGGAAGACCGCGACCGAGAGGGCGACATGGGGGTGTTCGCGGTGGAGGAAGTCGGCGACGCTGGCGACAAATTCTGTGACTTGGGTTTTCTTGAAGTCAAGCCAGTCTCCCCAAAGGGGCGATCGGGGGTTGAGGGTGACGGGATCAACGCCGGTTTGGGCCTGGAACCGACGGCGACCGGCCTGACCATAGCCAAAGGTAAAGCCCCCGGCCATGTCTTGGAAGGGATAGCGGATGTAGTCGAGTTGCACCCCGTCTACGTCGTAGCGATCGGTAATTTCTGCCACGATATCCAACAGGTACTGCCGCGCTTCCAAATTGGCTGGATCGATGAACATTTTGCCGGAATTGGGCTGAATCCGGCGACCGCGATTATCGATGTTGGTCCAGTCGGGATGGAGGCTTAGCACCGGCCCCATATAATCCAGGGGTCGCCCCAATAGACGGTTATGGGCCTTGTTACCCACGGCAAAGGTCCACATCCACGCATGGAGTTCCATATCGCGATCGTGGGCGAGTTTGACGGCTTCCGCGAGGGGATCCCAGCCCTGGATGAGGGGATTTTGGGCAGGGGCGACGGTGCTGGGGTAGATGGTGAATCCAGCGTTGATGGTTTCAAAGAAGACGAGGTTAATGCCTGCGGCTTGGAGGGTGTCAAAAATTTCGGCTAAGCCTTCGGGGGAGCCTGCTTCGACGATCGTGCCGCGATCGAGCCAGACCGATCGCACCTCCGGTTGGAGGGGCTGGCTTTGGGGATAGCTGTCCCAAAGTTGGCGACGGGCGGAAATCCACTGCCGTCGGGCGCTTTCGTAGTTGCGGGCGGCGACTTCTTGGGGAAAGGAGCGGAGGGTGCTTTGGACCGTGGACAGAACGCGATCGAGGCTGGCGGTGCGGGCCAAAGGGGTGGGCTGGGTGGCTCTGGAGGCACCGGAGAGGGAGGGGGATCTCGTTGCGGGGAGGCTAGCCTGGAGACTGCGCTGGGGGTC
>JBMTWK010000466.1:0-3445 GCA_049452395.1 Prochlorothrix sp.
CCCATACCGATGAGATTGTGCTGGCAACCCTGCGCAAGATGACAGCAGGGTATTCCCAAATGATTCAACACCACGGGCAAACCTGTAAGCGCGACCTGACGGACATTATGCGCTACATCGGCCTCTGCGTTCTCAAGCACGATCAGCAGGGCTTCTATGAGGAGTTTGTCCTGTGGATGGACACCATGATGAAGGCGTTTAAGCGCAAGGATGCCGCCCATGCCGCCTATACCTATTTACGCTCGATCGTGGCCGAGAGCTTCCCCGCCGACAGTGCCAAGTTGGTGAATCTGTATGTCGATCGGCTCATTGCCGCCATGGACCAAGGCAGCTAGCCCCAAGCACCCCCGCCAAGGCCGCCCTGGGTTCCCAGCCCAGGGTTTTTTACTGCAATATTACTGCAACGTTACTGCAACGCTTCGATCGCCGCTGCGGCCCGGATCCGCTGCCCCAGGTCAGACCTGCCTAAGTCTGGGGCACTGCCCCGGAGTAGTTGCCCTTGGGCTTGGGCGATCGCCCCTGGGCTAGCGGTGGGAAAGCGCAGTTTCAGGGCAACGGCTAGGGCTGCGGGATCGATCGCGGGACCGGAGTTTGCTGGATCGGGATCGGGTGGGCTGGGATCTTCTGGGCTGGAATTTGGGCTGGAATTTGGGGGGGGAACAGCTTGTTCTAGGCGATCGAACCAACAGGCTTGCAGGTCTGCCCACTGGGTTAGGGGCTTGCTCGATCGTAAAAACCCGTACAGCAACTCGCTATCCGCAACCTGCTGAAGATAGGGCAGCAGCGATCGGCCCGCCTCCCCAAACTTAAACTCCAACTCCAACTCCAACATCTCCAACACCAGCCGCCGCCGCTCCTGCCGCTCCCCGCGCTGCTGACCTCGTGCCTCACCTTGTTCTTCACCGAGGCGAAGGGTCTTTTGTTCCCACTCCAGGTATGCCTGACTGAGGGCCATAAGGGTTTCCTCCTCTTCTGATGGGGTTGGCTTGAGAGTATCGATAGCAATTTTCCAGTTTGCCAACAATTGTAGAGCCAGATCCCGGTAGTTGGCGGTGTTCGGCAGGGCCAAAACCTCCTGAATGGCCTCCCGCTGGCAACGGCCTTTACCGAGGAGGCGCACAGAGGGTGTCTGGGGTGGGGGGGAGTTGGTGCAGCAGGATTAGATGGGTGCCGAGGAGAGGCGGCAGGGTGTAGCAGCCGGGAACGAGCTGGGGATCGGGGACGGCACCACAGTGGCGGCGGGCGGCTTCAGAGAAGGTGGGCACCAGGATCCAAAGGTGGGGGAGGTCGGCCTCGCGGAGGCTGGGGGTTTGGCGCTCTTGGTCTGCCACTAAGGCAAAACGCTTACTGAGGCAACTGCGGAGATCGCGGAAGTCCGGGGCGTTGCGGTAGGGTTCCAGGAGGCAGGGCGCTTGGGTCAAGGTGCCCAACAGGCCCAAGTCAAGGGGAGGCCGATCGCCCCCCTGGGCCGGAGCATGGGGCTGAAACCACAGATCCACCCAGCGGGGTTCCCCAAAAACCTCTTGGCTCAAGATTACTTGTCCAAAGGGGCTGAGCAGCTCTTCAAGGAACTGTTTGGCAAATTGATCGTGGGGGTTGTGGGCCATAGAGGGCAAAAAGCAAAAGGTGCGGGCATCTTGCCCGCGAATCAACTAGGCCATGACCATGCCGCCATCGACATTGATAACCTGGCCCGTAATGTAGGCAGCGGCAGCATCTGCGGCCAAGAAGCGGACCAAACCAGCCACCTCGTCGGCTTCGCCGTAGCGGCCCAGGGGAATAAATTTGAGCAATTCGTCGGCCTTGAGATCCTGGGTCATTTCTGTGGCGATAAAACCGGGCGCAACGGCATTGGCCGTGACACCACGGGGGGCGAGTTCCTTGGCGAGGGTTTTGGTCAGGGCAATGACTCCCCCTTTGGCGGCGCTGTAGTTGGCTTGGCCGGGGTTGCCCATTTCGCCAACGACGGAGGCAATGTTGATGATCCGGCCCGATCGCTGCTTGAGCATGATCTTACTGGCGGCACGGCTACAGAGAAAGACTCCAGTCAAGTTAAGGTTAATCACCGCCAGCCAATCGGGGGTTTTCATCCGCATCAGCAGCGTATCCCGCGTAATTCCGGCATTATTGACCAAAACATCAACGCGGCCCCACCGATCGATCGCCGCCTTGAACAAACTTTCCACCTGGTCTTCCTGGGAAACATCCGCCCCCACGGCGATCGCTTCACCCCCCGCCGCCTCAATCTTGGCCACCACTTCATCCGCTGCACCGCTAGAACTGGCATAGTTAACCACCACTTTCGCGCCTTCCGCCGCCAAAGCCAAGGCGATCGATCGCCCAATTCCCCGCGAAGCCCCGGTTACAAGGGCGACTTTTCCGTTTAAGCGTTGCAGGGCTTCTGGTAACCGTTCCATAGATTGATACCTCGTCTAACTCAGATCATCCCCCATTGTCCCATCGCGTGAGGCTTCTCGCCGCTTTTGCAAGACCGCTTGGCGAAAGCCCAGCACAATCAAAATATTGGACAGCGTTAAAAAGGACTCGGCGCTGCCGTGGAGCCAGTCAATGTTGGCCAACTGCTCCCCATAGTGAACTTTGGCGTAGATACCCGCTGGAATTGTAACCCCCACAAAAACCAGCGTCATATAGAAGCCAATCAGCGCAAGGCGGGGCATTTGGCCGCTTTTGGTGAAAAACCAGAGGGCACCGAGGTAGGGAAAGAGGGAGAGGGCAAAAAGGGTCTCTTTGGTCATGGGGGCTAACGCAGGGGGGGTAATACTCAGGGTTAATATTCAGTTTTGGCGGTGAGGGTTTGCCAGTCCTGGAAAACCTGGAGGGCCGCAGGGTCTGGGGTGGCAATCATGGGGATGCGCCGATCGATCGCCGCCTTGTCAATCTCGTCATAGATAAACTGATCATCAAACCCCACCCGCGCCGCATCCCTTTGGCTATTGGCATAGTAAACCCGATCGAGGCGAGACCAGTAAATTGCCCCCAAACACATGGGGCAGGGTTCGCAACTGGTGTAAAGCTCGCAGCCCCGCAGTTGAAAATGTTGCAGGGCCGCACAGGCTCGCCGAATCGCCACGACCTCTGCATGGGCCGTGGGATCGTTGCTGAGGGTCACTTCGTTGTGGGCTTGGCTAATAATTTCACCCTGCCGGACCACCACCGCCCCAAAGGGGCCACCTCCCCGTTGCAGACTGAGGCGGGAGAGATCGATCGCGGCGGTCATAAAGGGCCGCTGCTCTGGGCTGAGGGAAAAGGAGGGGTTAGGCATGGCGCAGGCAGGTCGATCGGGGGCTAAAGTCTTCTGAGCAGTCTTCTTAAAAGTCTAAGGCTGCTAATTTCTGTTTCAGCGCCCGAATAAAGGCATTGGTGTTGGTATTTTGCATTTTTTCCAGCTCTTCCCACTCCTGGGCCGTAAAACGGCTATCATTTG
>JBMTWK010000467.1:0-3441 GCA_049452395.1 Prochlorothrix sp.
TGGACTGGCTCTGTACTTGCTGACTGTACCGATCGAGACTCCGATCGCGGCTATTTGTTTCTCGATCCCTAGGGCTTCGATCGTCCAGGGTTAACCGGCCCCTCCTCCTTCACCAACATTTCCCGAATCATGCGTGCGATCAAGCGCTGGGTTAGCCCACTGGCCACCTGCTGTCCCATGGATTGCAACTCCGGCTTGGCCAGCAACTGGGGCACTAAGGGCAGGAGCCGCATCGGGTCAAACCCCCGTGTTGTTTGGATAATCTCCGCAATCCGCTGAAAGCGCTCAAATTGATCTTGTTCGGGGCTGATCTGTCCCTGTTTTGCCTTGTGAGACACTGCCGGAGCCAGACCGAGGCGGGACTGTAAATCCTCCGTCAGGTTGGTTAATGTGTTGCGACCCACAAGGTCCAGGCCATTGACGATTTCCAGCACCAACTGTTCACGAATAAAGGCTCCCCGCTCTGAAAAGAGGAACTCCAGCGCCTGATCCAGCACTTTTTCGAGATCGTAGTCATCGCTGTTGCGGGCATTGCGCATCAGGTTTTCCAGCCGACTCCAGCGGAAACTCCCATCTTTGAAGAGCAAATCCTTCAAAGAATTGCGTAATTCTGGAGAAGGGTCCGTCAGCAGTCGCTTAGCGATGTAGGGATAGGCTTTGCTGAGGACTTTGAAGTTGGGATCAACATTAATGGCGATCCCCTCTAGGGTGACGAGCGATCGAATAATCAGGGCATAGTAGGCCGGAACCTTAAAGGGATAGTCATACATCAAGGCCGATAACTGGTCCGTGATGCTCTTAAAGTTCAGCTCCGCCACGCTGGCCCCTAGGGCGTTGTTAAACACCATCGCCAACGCTGGCGTAATCGGGGTGACATCCACCGTGGGATCGAGAAACTCCAGCTTGACGTAATCCTGGGCCAGGGCATCAAAGTCCCGGTTGACCAGGTGAACGACGGCTTCAATCAGGCCATAGCGCTGGTAGGGCTTGATCTCGCTCATCATGCCAAAGTCCAGATAGGCCAGCTTGCCGTCTGGGGTGGCCAAGAGGTTGCCGGGGTGGGGATCGGCATGGAAAAAGCCATGTTCTAGCAACTGCCGCAGGGAGCACTGCACCCCCATTTCGATTAAATGGCTAACATCGCCCCCTTCTGCCGCGATCGCCTCAATTTGGGTTAATTTCTTGCCCGTAATCCACTCCATCGTCAATACACGACGGTTGGTGTAGCGCCAGTAGATCTGAGGCACATAGATATTGGGGAGATGGCCATAGAGCTTGCTAAAGCGCTCGGCGTTGTGGCCCTCGCGGGTGTAGTCCATCTCATCAAAAATGCGGCAGCCAAACTCATCCATAATGGCCACCAAGTCACTTTTCATGGACTTGGGAAAGGTCTTCATAATCCAGGCCGCCAGCCCCCGCAGGATATAAATATCCAAGGTGATCTGTTCAGCCAAACCGGGCCGCTGGACCTTGACGGCAACGGTTTCCCCCGTGGGCAACTTGCCTTTATAGACCTGACCGAGGGAGGCTGCGGAGACCGGACTGGTGGTTAATTCTGGATATAACTCATGGGGGGGTGCCCCCAGTTCCTCTTCAATGAAGCGATAGGCGATCTCGTTGGGGAAGGCAGGCAGTTGGTCTTGGAGGGTTTCTAGCTCTTCTAGGTATTGGCTGGTGAGCAAATCGGGCCGGGTCGATAGGGCTTGGCCCACCTTAATAAAGGCTGGTCCTAGGCGGGTGAGCAGGTCGCGCAATTGGATCGCCCGCCTTGCTTCATTTCGTTTCAATTGGCCGGTTTGCCGATCCCACAGTAACCCCAGCCCAAAGCCCACAAGGGGACTGAGGATGCTGAAACAGCGCCCCCAAACTTGGCCGGGACGGTTGCGATATTGGGCTGCGATCGCGAGGGGATCATAAACTAAAGCGTCGGCGTGGCCCTGCTGGGGGGCGATCTCAGAATCCATCTCAGGGGCCATGGTAATAATTGGAGAATCACCCCGAGCACTGGCCCTTGGGTCATCCCCGGTAGGGCTGGGGGTGAAATCGACGGGCATGGTCGTGGCAGAGGGGCCAGAAACCAGGGGTTGGGTCATGGTACTCAGGCGCTTAAGAAACTGCGTTCTGTAAACGATTGTAACAACATCTGGGGTCTGCCGGTATCAGAGGTAACGACTCTCCCAGAAAGATCCTGACACAATTCTTCAGAATTAGGGGGATGAACCTGTACGGGGTGACCGACGGGGGGCAACTTTCACGAGCTGCGTCCGATCGCCCGGTTGGCCCTTTCCCAGTTGCTTCTGTGGCTCACGTTCAGGATCTCGCCTTTTCTGGGGTGGGCGCAGGGAGCCAGTACGGTTCTAGGGGTTGCTGTCAACCTGATGCGATCGCACTCCGCCCCGTTTTTTGAGGATGTGTCAACTGCCCACAGAATTTGCATTCCTGAGGGAGAATTCGTTATACCTAGTTACGAAGCCCTCCCGCGATGGGTTCAGCCTCCGGTTGCTCCCGTGCTCTTAGGACTCTGCACAATTCTTTACTTCGGCCACAGTTCCCCCAAAACTGTTGCTTGATCTCCCTAACGTTACCCAGAAGGAGCGTCACCCGTGAATGCAGCGGAACTCGCCACCAGTTTGGAAATAACCAGCAAAATTACCGCGATCGTCCATCTCTTCAAGTCGGACTTTCCCGATGCGCGGGTGGATCTCAAGCCCTGGTGTAATGATGATGACACGCGCCGCCTCGTAGACCCCGATTCCTTGGATATTGGTTTTCACCTCCCCGGTTGGAGTCCTCGCTACGAGTGCCGCAGTATTTTGGTCCAAACCCGCTTGTCTCGTCCGGCGGAAGCTGAGGAAGGTCTAGAACCGCAGCGTCTGCTGGGCTTGGAAATTGTTGGCTTTAGTTACGACGGTGAGGAGTGGCGACTGTCTACGATCGCCAATTGGCGCTTTCTAGGCCGTAAACAACCCGCCCCCGAAATCCAAGACCGTTTTAAACATTTCTGCCGCCAAGTCTTTGCCCTCTACTCTGCTCCCCAAGAAAACGCAGCCTAACGCCCTTGGGACGGGACAGAGGGGGGATCTATCTCCCGTTTGCCCATTAAATTAGCCCCCCATACCCCAACCCTCGCCCGTGCTGGGAGAGAGATTTAGGGTGAGGGTCCATCCCACTTTAGACGGGCCAGAGGCCCATCCCACCCAAGAGGTGGTTGTGGGATAGCCGGACCGGCTGTCCATAGGCGAAAGTGGGATACACCCTAGGGTGAGGGGCTGGGGAACAGTCGCCCATCGCGTTAAAAAAATTCCCCTAACTCCCCTGGGGAAGGCGGGAATAATCGTAACGCTGAGGTAACGCTGAAATAACGCCGATTGCAAATCGGCGATCCCAGGTATAGCAATCGACCATTTGATTAGGACTATACTGTAGAGTGAAATGCTAGCA
>JBMTWK010000468.1:0-3439 GCA_049452395.1 Prochlorothrix sp.
GTCGCTGAAGCCCTCACCTGACAAGCCTTTCACGACTTTCCTGCACCACTAAGCATCCCCGGTGAGCTGGGCTTCGCCGAGGGGGCCGTCGTCGAGGATATTGCCCGTGAGGCTGTTGCCGCCCTGGACGAGGGTGGCTTCAAAACGGGTGGGATTGCCTAGCTGCCAGTAGGTGCCGAGCCAACTACCGCTGAGGTCTGCCATGGTTTTGCCCTGCCAAAACAACATCGATCGGGTTTGCTGCCCTTGGGCAGTATTGTAACGTGCCCTTGGGGCGAAGGGCAGGCCAGAGGCCCACCCTACGGGGTTGGGGGTTAGGGGGTGACGATCGGTTCCTGGTTCATCACAAAAACAGCCGTAGTACGGGCGGGGATGTTGAAGGTGCCGGTGAGGGCGTTGAATTGGGCCGATCGGACGACGGGATCAATCGAGTTCTGTTGCACTGGGTGCAATTCCAGCTCAAAGCCCCGTAATTCGGGGACAGGGAACTCCTGGCCGAATTTATTGGCATTGAAGACGACGACAACGGCTTCGTGATCGGGATCGAGGTCGGGGGAGATTTGGTCACTGATGGCCATGACGATGACGGCATCGCGTTGGGCGGGACCGTTGTTGTAGAACCGCAGGCGAGATTGGATGTCCTTGGCGGTTTCAAGGCGGAAAAGCTTGGAACTTTTACGGATCTTGAGGATTTCTTGGAAGCTGTTGACCGCAAACTCGATATCCTCCGGGGCGGGGGTCAGGCGGGGATCACCGAGGAATTTTTCCTGGAAGAGCCAGAGGTATTGGTTGTTCCAAACCGGGGGCAGGCCACTGCCGAAGTGGTTGGTGCGATAGGTAAAGTCTACGCGGTTAAACCAGTCTCCGGAGTCGTAACTGTTGTGATCCAGAGACTTGGAGCGGAGCATATCGGTGCCGAGGGGGAAAAAGGGAATGCCTTGGCTGAGGCCAATGATGCTGAGGCCGAGGTTTTGGACCCGGACCCGATCGGCCATAGGCGTGACCCCCATAGCATTTTTACCCATGGGCAATTTATAGACATTAAGGTCGAAAAGGGTCTCGTTATCGTGGGCGGTGAGGTAATTGACGCTTTCCTGGGGATCTTCGGTGTAACCGCCTAGATTTTGGCTATAGGTGACCTGGCCGTAGCGATCGATAAAGCTAAAGTCCTTGAGTCCTCCGGCGAGACCGGCCCGGATGCGATCGCTGGAGAAAAGCAGATCGTCATGGCTGCGGCGATAGTTGCCCTCGCCCCCATCGTAGCCATTCCAGTCGTAGGACTGGCCATTGATGAAACCCTGCTCCGGCTTGGGGTCAAAACCGCCAAAAATGGACTCACGGGGCCGATCGTTAAAGGTTCCGATGCCGGTTCCAGCCATATTGTATTGATTAGCGATGCGGAAGCCCCGTTGCTGGGCAGAACCGTAGTCCCAACCTTCGCCGTAGAGATAGAGCTTGGAGCCGTCTACGCCGTCCCGTTCTGGGGTGAGGCTGTGGAGGGTGTCTTGGAGGGCGATAAGATTGTCTGCGGTGTGGAAACTCATGAAATCAAAGCGGAATCCGTCCACTTTGTAGGCTTTAGCCCAGCGGACTGCCGTATCCACCATGAGTTTGTTCATCATGTGGAACTCGGTGGCGGTGTCGGGGCAGCAACTGGCGGTGTAGCGATAGCCGTCGTTGGTGAGGCGGTAGTAGTAGCCTGGAACGACTTTATCGAACACAGATTCGGGGTAGAGGGCGCTGGTGCTGGTGTGGTTGTAAACTACGTCTAAAATCACCCGTAAACCGCTATCACTGAGGCTTTTGACCATTTCTCGGAATTCGAGAACCCGTGTAGCGCCGTTGGGATCTGTGGCATAGCTGCCCTCTGGAACGCCGTAGTGGTAGGGGTCGTAGCCCCAGTTGAAGCTGTCCATGCCCCGGACGAGGCCGACGATCGCCTGCTGAAGTTTGGAGGCTGGCCCCAGTTGATCCAGAATGATGGGGTTGGGGTTGACCTGGGCCTCTGGGTCTTCGTTGATGGAGGCGATGTCGAAGGCGGGCATGAGGTGGATGTGGGTTAGCCCTGCCTGGGCGAGGTTTTGGAGATGGCGCATTCCGTTGGAGAGGGGCCGATCGCCAAAGCCATCGTAGGTAAAGGCTTTAAAGGTGCCCCGATCGCCCGCTGCGACGGTTTGATCTTCGTTGCTGAAGTCCCGGACATGGACTTCGTAGAGCACCATGTCTTCGGGGGCATCTAGGGCGGGTTTTTGGAAGGTATCCCAGTCCTCTGGCTTGAGATCTGCGTCGGCGAGGTTGAGGATTTGGCTATGTTTGCTGTTGCTGGAGAGGCTGATGGAGTAGGGGTCTGTGACTTGATTGACCTCAATTTGGCCGGTATCGGGGAAATAAACGGTGACTTCATAGCGATAGAACTGCCGATCCCAGCTTGGGTCGCCGGTAATGCTCCAAACGCCAGTATTGGGGTCTGGGTTCATGGCCGTGACGATCGGCGATGACTCTGGCGTGACGGACTCAAAGCGGTAAAGGTTGACCTGCTGGGCCGTGGGTGCCCAGACCTTGAGGGTGGGGTTGCCTTGGTCATCGTAGATTACGCCCAAGTCGCCATCGTAGGCAAAGAGGTCGTCTAAAACCCCTTGGAGTTGGACTCCGGTGGTGCTGGTGAGGCGGCCTTGATCGTCGTAGGCCGCGATCGCGAGTTCTTCCTTGAGCCAGTTTGGCACTTGGCCCAGCAGATCAAGCGGGAGCTTGAGGCTGGTATAGCCGATTAAATTGGGGTATTTGGCATATTCTCCCCAATCTAGGCTGTGATCGGGGGTTAGCTGGATGCCTTGACCGGCAAAGTCGGGAACGATGAGATTGCCTTGGCTGTTGTGGTGAAGTTCATAGGTGACGGCTGGGGTATTCCAGGCGAGGGTCTCCCGATCGAGCCAAATGGCTTTGCGATCGGTCCAGGTATTCACCCCAGATCCCTGTTCCCCAAGGGTTTCCGCCAGGGCGAGGGGGAGCAGTGGGCTACCGATCGGATTGAGGATCCAACCTCCAAACCCTAGTATTAAACAGAGGATAAGCGCGAGGCAACGGGAAAATCCGGCGGTTAGCCTCAACCTTGAGAAATGCTGCATCATAAAGTCGTTTATGCATGAATTTCAGGATATGGGGTGAGGAGAGCTGGAGATGGATTGCGAGCGCTTGGGATAGGTTTCGATCGGAAGATTACGGGTAGGAGGATTTAGATCTCTGGCCGGAGATGTTCCTCAGCGAGATACTCCCAAGGTAGGAGTGCTCTCTTTGCTCAATCGGGGTCTCATGGGGCATGGATGCCTACGCTTGAGCTTTACAGATCTTTACGATCGAACCTTGTTCTATTGTGTAGGAATTTCTACTTACGTCAACTGGGTTTCTTAACAAATCTGGGTATTTCTTGAAAAACCTAGGG
>JBMTWK010000469.1:0-3430 GCA_049452395.1 Prochlorothrix sp.
CTGATGTGGGTCTATCTCCCTGGGGTGGGCTAACTGATTCGATCGGGGCCGTCCCCGTGAGGGCTTCCTGCTGGTTTGTAAGGTTTTATCAACAAAGTGATCAACAAAACTTAAGAAAAACAGTTGCATTCCCCACACAAGGACCGGGTTAGCAGTGATCTAGATCGCTAGCCGGAGTGGGCTAAATGATGTTAGTTTCAGAACCAATGCTTTTACGGTTTAGCTCTTCAGTGCCCTGAATACTCTAGCCTTCGGGACTGATGCTCAGGTTGGGGAAAGAAAGAACGGAGTAGCCCCCCAATCTAAGTCATCGATCGTTGCGATATACCCATTCCCAGGAGCGTTTTTAGTGATGCTATTTTCTAACAATCGACTGTCCCACCGCCTGTTGTCCCTCGTTCTTTTGGGCTGGCTCAGTGCCCTCAGCATGGCCTGTAGTACACCCAAGCAGACCAGCGGCAGCGCAGCCACCGAGGGCGCAACCCCCATGACCGCTGAAGCCAGCACCGAAAGTGCCGAGGCAACTGATGGGGAAGAGTCTGCCCTATCCCTAGAGGTGATTCGTGGCAGCGAGGATAACGGTAACCTGGTGGCCTCTGTGCTGATTGAGGGGCCAACGGAGCTGATTTTAGTGGATGGACAGGCAAAACTGAGCGAGGCGGATCAGATTGTTGAGGCGATCGAAGCCTCCGGCAAGACCCTCAAAGCCATTTGGGTAACCCATGCCCACGCCGATCACTACTTTGGCTTGAGCCAGGTTCTAGAGGCATTTCCCGACACCCCCGTGTATTCCACCCCTGAAGTCGTCGCCTTGGTTGAAGAGCGCACTCCGGGCTACCTCAAGGTCTTCCAAGAGCGTTTTCCAGAGGATGCCCCTGATGTTCCTGTGATTCCCACGGCCTATACCGAGGAGACCCTGGAGGTTGATGGAGAATCGATCGAAATCATTTCCTTTGACCGGGGAGATACGGAAGACGTGACGATCCTCCATATTCCGAGTATTAACGCTGTGATTCCGGGGGATATCGTCTATTCTGGCGTTCACATGTATCTGCGGGAAGCCCCCACCCCAGAGGATCGGATGGCGTGGCTAGAGACCTTGGATGCGATCGATGCCCTAGAGCCAGAACTGATCATTCCAGGGCACCAAAGTCCTGACTATGCAGACGCGAATACGGACGCGATCGAAGCCTCCCGTCAGTACATTACTGACTTTAATCAAGCCGTAGAAGAGAACGAAAGCGTAGAGGGCGCAAAAGCAGCCATGCTAGAACTCTATCCTGACTATAAGTATGTTTTTCTCCTAGATGCAGCCCTGAAAGCTGCCTACGGTGAATAATGAAGATAACCCTCTCGGAACTTGATACACCTTCATGAGCTTTCATCCCCAGTATTTTCGCATCCCTGTAGCCCGTCGCACTGTCTTGCTGAGCGTTGCCTTGGCTAGCTTAGCCAGTTTTGGCTGTGCGTCCTCTACCCCTTCCGCAACAGAAACAGCACCTGAAGCAGCGACCGCAACCACCGAAGCAGTCGCCACCGAGACCACTGAAGCCGCTGCCGAGTCTGGCCTCACTGTAGACGTATTCTCTGCCAGTGAAGCGGGCCTATTGGTGAATTCAACCCTGATTATGGGGGAGAAGGAGGCAATTTTGGTGGATGCCCAGTATGGGCGCAGTGATGCAGAGGCGCTAGCCAGTTGGCTTCAGGCATCGGGCAAAACCCTGACTGCAATCTGGATTACCCACGCCCACCCCGATCATTACTTCGGCACCACGGTGCTCAAGGAGTCGTTCCCCGACGTTCCTGTCTATACTTCACCGGAAGTTGCGGCCAAAGTTGCACAACTGAATGACATGTTTGTGCAGAACGTGCCGAAGCTGATGCCTCCAGAGGAGGCGCTGACAGAGCCAGTGGTTCCGACGGCCTATGCTGAGGCAACGTTGGAGCTAGAGGGGGAGACGATCGACATTCTCTCCCTGGATCAGGGGGATACCAGCATGATGACGGCCCTCTACATTCCCAGTAGTGGAACCCTGGTGGCGGGCGATTTGGTCTATGACCAAGTGCATATCTTCATGAACGAAAATACAACGCCAGAGCTACGCCAAAAATGGCTCACCAGCCTCGATACCCTGGCTGCCCTCAATCCCACCCAGATTATCCCCGGTCACCAGTCCCCGGACCTAGAGGGTGGCGATGGGCTAACGGCGATCGACTTTACGCGGAGCTACTTAGAGGCGTTTGATGCCGCAACGGCGTTGCCCACCTCAGAGGAAGCCGCTAAAGCGCTCGTGGAGGCATTCCCTGAGGCTAAGCTCCCCTTCCTCGCCAATATGGGGGTTAAAGCCGCCTACGGGGAAGGGGGCCTCTAACCGTTCTGCCCAGCCCAAGCGCTTCGCGGAGCGCGTCCCCCCATTAGCGCTTCTCCCCATTTATGAGGTCCGGACCTGGCCCTCGCGCTGGAATTGCTCCCAGGACTGGCGCAGGGCCGTGGTTGCCGGGTGGGACTGGTCGTAGAGGGCAATGACGTTGGTCAGTTCGCGCCCTGCGGGGACGAGTACCCGGTAGCCAGAGGCCAGTGCCCGCGATGCTCCGCCGTCTAGGTTCATGGCCTCGGCACAGCCGATCGATCGCATGACATTGGCTTCCTGCTGGAGGGTCAGGGAACTATCAAAATTGACGAAATAGAGCTTGCTGCCATCGGCAGGAAAGCCCACCGCCGTGCGATCGGCGGCTCCATTGAGGACATTGGGGTCACTAAACCCCTCCAAGGCAGGATTAATCCACACCTGACCTTGGCGCAGCAACCGAGGGCCACAAGTAATCGAAAACCAATGAGACTGCCACTGCGGCTTGCCCTCAGCCCGTGCCGTAATCATTTCTGGGCGGTTTCCCACCCGCAGCCCTAAGGTTGTGCCGAAATTTTCCCATTGGCTGTACTTCAAGAACCGACCCCCCGCAACCATATTCCCCATCACAGCCTGTTGGGGGCTTTTCGCGAAAAACGTCCCATTCAGAACCGCCGCAGCATGGAGCCGCTGCACCCACGGCCCAAAGGCTTCGTCCCCATAGCCCCGCTGTTGGGTGTTGGCTTGGGGTGCATTGTTGGCGAGGGAAATTGTAATAAAGTTGTTGGGATCCCGCAGATCAAACGTCGTCAGATAGAACGAGTAGGGGCCAACGGTACGGCGCTGAACTTGGACCGTCGCGGCTTGGGCGGATGCAGGCCAGAGGCCATGGCCCGCTAGGGTGCCGAGACTGCCAAGGCCACCGAGGAGACTGAGGCGTAGGAATTGAGAGCGCTTCATAGGGCTATCGCGAAATACTACGGCGGAGAAAGTGTTGGAAGCAGGGGAAGCATCCCACTTTAGAAGAACCTGGGTAGGGGTCGTTGTCCCGTGGCTCCCCGCTTCGGTCCAAAGCCAGAGTA
>JBMTWK010000470.1:0-3428 GCA_049452395.1 Prochlorothrix sp.
ATGAGAGATTCTTGCACAACATGCACGACCGATCGAGCGTCAATGCATAAATCAGTGGCTGTCATGACTTCAGGCCCCCTTATGAGTTTGGGTGAGTTTGGGTTTACCCCTCTATGAGTTTGGGTTGAACCCCTGCCCTAACAATGCTCATGCAATGATGCGACGGAGAGGGAAAGACAGCTCTTCAGGCAATGGTTTTAGGGGTCATTGCTGGCAGATGAGTCTAGGTCAGGGAAGGGTCTCCAGTGTGACCTGTTTGACCTGCATAGGTTTGGCCTACGACCGACCTTGTACCAACGGCTTGCACCAACGGCATTGAGACTTGCTTAGGTTAACAGACAAACTGCTATTTAGCCCACCGATCGCAGTAGTTCTACTGGTTTTGTTTGGGTTTGGTGACTTTTGCCGGATGGGGTGCGCGATTTTGCGGCTTTGGCGCAACCTTGGCGTAGTGTGCTTGGGTTCTCCAAGGCCAAACCGGGCTAGGGGGTTGGCAGTGTCTGGGTTGAGAAACAAGCTTGCCTGTCCTGAAAGTGTAGACTGCTGTGCGGAAAAGGCCCAGAGACGTTCAGGGTGCAGGACAGTGACCACAGCAGTGACCACAGCGTAGAAGCAATCTCTTAATGGATCTAGAAAGCGTGTCCATCCTAACGATCCCCTGTGGAATTGGCAAGGGGGATTAGCACTGATGGAGGTAATCCCCTCAGGATCGCAGTCTTGACGGGTTATGGCCCCAGAGGGGCGAAACTGCTACGGGGGGCTGACGGGGGGACGATCGCCAAATAAAAGGCTGCCGAGGCGAACCATCGTCGAACCTTTTTCAATGGCTTGGAAATAGTCCCCGGACATTCCCATAGACAATTGTTGTATCTCAAAGATGGAGTTTTTTTGAGATGCTTGGTAGTTTTGCAGGTCTTGAAAAAGGCGGTGGCCGTCTTCAAAAACTTTTAAGATTTCTGCCTCCGGTAAATTGCGGGGCGGGATGATCATCAGTCCTTTAATGTGTAACTTAGAATACTTTTCTAAGGTGGGTAGGTCTTCCCACAGTTCTGGCTCTAACCAGCCCCCTTTGGTCGGATCCGATCGCAGTTTGACCTGAAGGGAGAGGGTGATCGATCGCCCTAAACTTTCCCCCAAAATTTGGAGGCGTTCGGCGAGTTTGAGGCTGTCCACAGAGTGAATCCAGTCGAAGTGTTCGATCGCCTTGCGGGCCTTGTTGCTCTGGAGGCGACCAATGAAGTGCCAGGTTACGTCTTGCAGATCGGCGAGGGCTGCTTGTTTGGGGATGGCTTCTTGGATGCGGTTCTCGCCAAAGTTCCGAATGCCAGCGGCATAGGCAAGGCGGACCTGCTCTGGCGGAAAGTTTTTGGTGACGGCCATAACCGTAACGCTGCTGGGGATTGCGTCACAAATCTGGCGAATGTGGGCGAGGCGATCGGCCTCCGGGGTCGATCGGTCTTGGTGGGTAACCGGATCAGCGGCGGTTGAATCAGCAAACATAGGGTGAGTTTGGGGATGACATCAGCAGGATAGGGATAAATCTCAGAGAATCTCAGAGAATCCCGCCTAACTCCCCTTGAGCAGGGGAGAATGGGACGAGGGGAAGAATTTAGAACGCCGATTGCAAATCGGCGATCCCAGATCTCAGGGGGACCCTCTCACTTTGGTCGGTTAACCAAGATCGAGATGCTCCGATCCCAGGGGTTAAAGCGGGGAGTCGGGTTCTGGGTCAGCAATGGGGAGGGGTTGGGGTTGGTGGGGAGCGACGATCGCGCCCAAAATATAGGCCCCACAGCAGAGCAGCAGGCCATATAGGTTTACGCCCAAATCCATCGCATACTTGCCCCCGCCTAAGGCGAGCCACTCAGGAAAGATGGGATTGCCCGTTGCCCCTTCAACAACCCGCAGAATGCCGCAAAGGAAACCGGGCCAAAAGGCGAGGTGGAAACTGAGGGCACCGCCCGGTAGCCAGAAGGCTAGCAGAAAGATCGGGGCTAGCCCCATGACCATGGTGCCGCTGATGGTGGTGGCCCGAATGACGGCGGGTCCAACTTGGTCACCTAGGTAGATACTGAGGAGGGGGAGGTTGCCGAGGATGGCGATCGCCACCATTGCCCATCGTCCCCAGCGGGCTTGGCTTTCCGTAGGTTGGCCCCGATGGTTAAACCAATCCCGTCCGGCCCATTTGGCCACGCTGGAAAAGGTGGAATCTAAGGTCGATCCGGCGCTGGTCAGCATAATCACATTAAAAACCAGCAACATGGGTAGCCCAAAGAGCTGGGGGATAGCCAGACTGGGGGAGCCTTCTAGGCCATAGGCGCGGCTGTAGAGGCCGACGGCGCTGAAGAGGACAATGAAGCCGCCGCTGATGACTCCAGCCCAGAGGAAGCCCTTGACCATGACTTTGGGGGAGGTAATAAAGCCCCGATCGGTCAGCACGGGATCATGGAAGGGGTAGCTAAAAATTTGCACCGCTGCCAGTCCACAGAAGGTTAATCCTCCCAGTTGGGTTTCGGGATCCACGGCTAGGGCCGCCGAGGCATTTTGGATTAAACCGGGGCTGAGGGCCACCAAAATGACAATGAGCAGAAAGGCGGCGAGGAGCATCTGTGCGCCGTCGGTGAGCAGGCTGCTGCGCAGTCCGCCCCAGAGGCTGTAGTAGACCGTAAAGGCGGTGACGACGATCGCGGCTATCCAGTAGCTGGCGCTGCCTTCGGGGCCAAAGTAGAGGGAGAAAACCTTGGTGTTGGACCAGACTTCGTTGAGGAGGCGAATGCCGATCGCCAGCAAAAATAATTTGGCGCACAGGCTACCGTAGCGACTCACTAAAAAATCGGGTAATGAGGAAAAGCCGCCCTTGACCCGGATCCAATAGAGGGCGATCGCCGCTGTCAAAAAACTTAGGTAATAAATGCCATAGCCCACCCCGCCAAGCAAACCAAAGCTATAGCCTAGGCTAGCGGCATTGTCGATCGATTTCGCAAAAATCCAGGAAATAGCCGCACTGGAGGCCAACAGCCATAGTCCTGGGGCTTGGCCCTGGGCCGACTGGCCCTCAAAAAATTCCTTGGCCGAAACCCGATCGGGGGTAGTTCGCTGAACCACCATAAAAATAAAAACCCCGTAGCCCAAAAGAAAGGCCCAGGTGAGGGTAGATTGCATCGGCATTGCAGTCTCCAGGTTATGAATGAGGTCAGTGATAGTGTGGGGCCGGAACCCGTAATTGCACCGCTTTTTCAGCTTCGGGCAACACGCTACTACAGGTCGTCCACTGCCCCGTGGTCAAGGCTTCCCCAAACACAGCCGGTAAGCCCTCTGCGGCCATGGCCCGTACCACGGGGGCTGGGTCATAGGTCAGCGGTCGCAACTCAATGTGAAGGCTAGAGGTCGGCGCTCGATCGGGACGGGGGCTTAGATTAGCCTGAGGT
>JBMTWK010000471.1:0-3426 GCA_049452395.1 Prochlorothrix sp.
GATATTAACCCCTCGATCGTGACCCTTTTATTGGAGCAGTTGAGACCATGAATTACGCCAAAATTAACCTCTCTAATCTCGTTGCGGTCAACCATGAAGATGACTATTTAGAGTTGATTGTCGATCGGGGCCATGAGTTAGAAACCATTGCCATTCCTGCCCCGATCGAAGCCTATGAAGGACTGCAAGATCTCAGTGATTTAGTCTCGGATTCCCCGTCCCTGCTGCCCCGCAATCAGGCTTTGCGGGATTTGGGTCCAAGCCTGACCTCGGCCTCCGGTTTGCCCCACTCTGTAAACTCTGGTTTGCAAGTGCAGCCCGTGGAATCCTCTATGGCCCAGTCCATTGGTTACGATGCCGATCGGCAGGTCTTGCAAATTGAGTTCAAAGCCGGAGCAACCTACCGTTTTGAGGAGGTTGATGGCGAAACCTGGCGACAATTGCAGCAATCGGAGTCGATCGGCAAGTTCTTCAACCAACACATCAAGGGCCGTCACCCCTCCTGGCGCAAGCGATCGGCCTAAACACTCCACCTCTCCCCTGGGATAACCGCTCCCAGCAAAGCGGGGAAAGCAGCAAGCCGATTGCAAATCGGCGATCCCAGGGGGGTGGCTCAGGGTGATACTCCTAGGGCAATTCTAGGCAGGAATCTCCAAGACTTTGACCAAAAAAGCCCATTGATCGGTGATTTCTTCAATTTGCTTGGCGATCGGCTTGCCTGCTCCATGTCCCGCCTTGGTTTCAATGCGGATTAAAACCGGGGTATCGCCTTGGTGGGCGGCTTGCAGGGCTGCTGCAAACTTAAAACTGTGGGCCGGAACAACCCGATCGTCGTGGTCTGCCGTGGTAATGAGGGTTGCGGGGTAGGAAGTGCCCGGTTTTAATTTGTGGAGCGGCGAATAGGCGTAGAGAACGGGGAAATCTTCGGGATTGTCCGGGGAGCCATATTCCGCGCACCAGGCCCAGCCGATCGTAAAGCGGTGGAACCGCAGCATATCCATCACCCCCACAGCGGGCAGTGCCGCCCCAAACAGGTCCGGGCGCTGGGTCATACAGGCTCCCACCAATAAGCCGCCGTTACTGCCTCCGGCGATCGCCAGCTTGGGTGTGGAGGTATAACCCTCCGCAATCAGCCACTCGGCGCAGCTTATGAAGTCATCAAAGACCGCCTGTTTATTGGCCTTCATCCCCGCTTGGTGCCAGGATTCGCCATATTCACCGCCCCCGCGCAGATTTGCCACGGCATAGATCCCGCCCATCTCCAGCCACACCGTCAAGCTCACCCGGAAGCTAGGGGTTAAGGACACATTAAAGCCCCCATAGGCATAGAGATAGGTGGGGTTTGTGCCGTCTAGGGCTAAGCCTTTTTTGTGGGTAATAAACAGGGGGATTGGGGTACCGTCTTTGCTAGGGACAAAGACTTGGCGTGTTTCGTAGAGAGCGGGGTCAAAATCAACCTTTGGCTCCCGAAAGAGCGTACTTTGGCCCGTGGTGAAGTCGTAGCGGTAAATACGGGTGGGGGTGGTGTAGCTGGTGTAGCTGTAGAAGGTTTCGGTATCCTCACGATCGCCCTCAAAACCGCTCACACTGCCCAACCCTGGCAGGGCCAAATCCTGAACAAATTTCCCCGTCAGGTCGAAAATCTTAACCTGTGAGGCGGCATCCTTGAGGTATTGCACCACAAACTGCTGATTAATCAGACTGACGCTTTCCAGGGTGTCTTCCCCTTCGGGAATCACTTCCTGCCACTGCGATCGATCGGGTTGCTCCACATCGATCGCAATCAGTCGCCCTTTCGGCGCATCCAAATCAGTCTGAATCCAGAACCGAGAGCCTTCATTGCCCACAACGGAGAAGCCTGCTTCAAAGTCTGAAATCAGTTCCACCACCGGGGCGGGGCTGTCGGGGCTGCTCTGGTGCAAATCTTGGTAAAAAAGGAGATTCCGGGAGTCGGTCCCCAGCCACACCGAAATGATTAAATAGCGACCATCATCGCTAATTTCACCGCTAAAGCCCCATTCCTTCTGGTCTGGGCGATGGTAAACGAGCAAATCCTCGCTTTGGTCGGTGCCAAGACGGTGATAGTAGAGTTTTTGGAAATAGTTTGTGTCTTCAAACTGGCTAGCAGCCTTGGGTGCATCGTAGCGGCTGTAGTAAAAGCCCTGGTGATCGTGGCTCCAAGTCGCACCCGAAAACTTACTCCACTGAAGCCGATCGGCTAAGTCTTCCCCCGTTGTAATGTCACGGACTCGCCACTCCCGCCAGTCTGAGCCAGAGTGAGATAGAGAATAGGCGAGAAGCTGGCCGTTTTCACTGATGGTAATACTGCCCAGAGCCGTTGTTCCGTCCTCTGAGAGCAAATTGGGGTCTAAAAGCACCTGGGGTTCCCCGTCCAAACCCGCTTGGACATAGAGGACACTTTGGTTTTGGAGGCCGTCGTTTTTAAAGTAGAAATAGCGATCGGTGCCGTCGGCGAGCTTTTTGCGGAAAGGAGTGCCGTAGCGCTCAAAGTTCCAAAGTTGGGTCAAACGGTCTCGAATGGGTGCCCGTTGGGGAATATCCTCTAAAAAAGCAGAGGTAACGCGGTTTTCCGCAGCGATCCAGCTTTGGGTGTCTTCGCTGTCGGGGGATTCCAACCAGCGATAGGGATCGGGGACGGGGGTGCCGTGGTAGTGGTCGAGGTGGTCGTCGCGGCGGGCGGGGGGGTAGGAGAGGCGAGAAGTCATGGCAGATGCGGGGTCACAAAGGGGATAGGGGGAGGCGGGATCCGCTCACGGTGGCGGGGAATGGCGGCAAGGCCCAGCCTGGGAGGCCCAGCACCAGGGCAGGCTCGGACCGATCGCCAGGGGCTTCCCCAGTGAGATGGATCCATGGCTCAAAGATTAGGGGGTGGCGGGGTGGTGGATGGGAATATCCAACAGAAACTGAGTCCCCTGATAGGGCTGGGAATAACAGCGTAATTGGCCCTGATGCCGTTCTACCACAATTTTATAGCTAATGGATAGCCCTAAACCCGTGCCCTTGCCGGGGGGTTTGGTGGTGAAAAAGGGGTTGAAAATATTGTCCTGGGTCGTCTTACTCATGCCAATGCCGTTATCGCGAATGCTGACTTGAACCCGATCGTCGTCGAGGAGATGGGGGGCAGATTTTAGGGTTGAGGTGGTAATTTGAATTTGCCGATCGTGCTCGATCGCCTCAACTGCATCGATCGCATTACTCAACAAATTCATAAACACCTGATTTAACTGCCCTGCAAAACACTCCACCAGGGGTAAATCCCCATAAAAACGCTGTACCTCAATGCCCAAATTCTTACCATAGGGCTTGAGGCGATGATCCAAAATCATCAGGCTACTTTCAATCCCTTCATGGATATCCACGGGCTTAATTTCCGCTTGATCAAGGCGGGAAAAATTGCGCAGGGAT
>JBMTWK010000472.1:0-3418 GCA_049452395.1 Prochlorothrix sp.
CGATCGCCGCTGCATCCCACCCCAATGCTTCTCCCGCCTGCACGGTCAACTGCCCCAACCGCAGCCGCTCCCCCTGCCACTGGGGCCAAATAGCGCTCAATTTCCACCCCTCAGCCCACAGGGCTATCCCCGCTTGCGTAAAGGCTTCCACCTGCGCCCAATCGCTCCCCAGCGCGGCTACTTCTGCCCCCAGTCGCTCCCGCTGCATTAGATAGGGCCACCACTGCCCCAGCCTTTTCTCCCAAGTTCGATCGGCCACCAATTGGCCATAGACCGCCGCTGCTTCTGCTAATTCTGCCTCGATCGCCGCTCCCTGCCCTAGCTCTAGCCACACCTGCCACCGCTGCCCCCACCATCGCGCCCACACCTCCGGCCCATAGCCCCGCCGCAGTTCTGCCCACGCCCGATCGATCGCCTCCCGCGCTGCCACCAACGCCTCCCGCTCCGGTCCCCGCTCCCGCCAAGCCCATGCTTCATGCAGGGCCACTAATCCCCGCCATTGGGGCTGATCTGCTGGCAATTCGGCAAAAACCTGCTGGAATATCCCGATCGCCCGCCGTCCTCGCTCTCCCCCCTCGGCCCACCCCTGCCGCCCCTGCCAGAACCGTAGCCGTAGGGCTAACTCCGGCGACAACTGCCAGGTTTCTTGGAGATCTTCGATCGGCCTCGCCAGGAAATTCCGCAACTCCTGGGCATCCCCCGGCTCTAAAAACTCGCCATTGGGCCGAAACTCATCACTTTGCTCTAGTCCCCGCTGGATTTTCTCTCCTTGCTCCTGAAACCATGCCTGTTGTAACTCCGGTTCCGGCACAAAGACAAAGGTTGTGGTCCAGGTTTTGAAGTCATTAATCTGGCGGGTCATGGTTTGGCGCACCCGATCGTCCACCCACATCACCAAGGGCAGCGCCAAGGACTGGCGAAACTGTTCCCGCGATCGGTTCAAATCCTTCAATACGGCTTCCAGTTGCTCGGCATCCAACTCCGTCAGGCCGACGATCGCTACCCCTGCCCCTATTTCCTCAACTTCTCGCCCCTGGGCCGTCAAAAATTCCTGTAACGGCTTATAGACTTCCGTTGCCCCTGGGGGAATCTGAAACTCGATCGGCGTGGGGGCACCGATCGCCGCACAACACTGGGACAGCCCCGATCTCAGCCGCTCCTGAAGCGCCCGACTGGGGGCCACCGCCAAGATCAAGGCCGACTCCCCCGCCATCAAATCCAGGGTATCGGCCAACTGCTCCAGCCGCGATCGGTTCTCAGCACTTAGTTCAGTCATGGCCAACGCTCGTTAACACAGATCCAATTTGACATACTGCACCAACGCCTCTTGCAAAACCTCCTCCCGAAAGTAAGGACTCAACTCAGCAGCAGTGCGTACATCCGCTTTGCGTCCAATCAAGTCACTCAGAGCCAACTCCATCCCAGCCAGGTGAATATAGCCTGGAACATAACCTGGCTCAAACTCCACCAGAAAATCCACATCACTGTCCGGCCCAAAATCATCGCGCAAAATCGAGCCAAACAGCGCCAGACGACGAATATGGTGTTCCTGGCAAAACGCCACGATCGCGGCATTTCCAACCAAAGCACGCTGGGCTAGGAGGGCTGTGACATCAGACTGCATCGTAAACTCCCTCAAAAACAAGTGCCAAAACCGGGGCAACCACGGGTGGATTGCCCCTACCGCAGGAGTTAACCCGCCAACATGAGATGGACCCAACCTAAACAGCGATCGGGTGCGATCGGCCTACGATCGCAGGCGGGGATCATCCCGAAGCAGCGGATTGACCGTAAACCAGCGGCCCTCAGCCTCCGTGTGATACTCAAACACAAATAAACTGTGGAGCAGCGTCTGGTGTTGGGCCTCTCCCACCACTTCCTGGGTTTTATGCACCTGTTTTAACATAGCCCACTCCTCCGGCTCCACCGCCAACCGCAGATTATCCCGCATTTCCTGGATCGACTGGTTGAGGTTGGCGTGGGTAATGGGCAACTGCCGCTGCTGCTTCTGCAAACAGGAAAACAGCAAGCTCATTAAATTGCGGGTATGGCCCCCGCTCTGGCAACAGAGATGGTCTAGATCCGCCATACCATTCTCAAAAATTTCTCCCACCCGTTCTAGCCGATCGGCCTCGGACAAACCCGGAAAGGCCCGCGCCAAGACCATCTGCCGCAACTGGGCCAACCCGGTTTGATCCGTACTGCCGTCTTTGTGCTGGACGGGCACCATGGGCAGCGCCGTCGGCGCATTGCCCCCCCCCAGCCGCTGCATCAGCTCTTGGTAAGCATTGGAAAACATCAGCACCAAGGGAATGGTATAGACCACATGGCAGTTGAGGCCGCTGAGTTGCTTGCCCCGCGTCACAAAAATGTGCTCTGCCCAGGTTTTGCCGGGAGCGATCTCATTGGTCTGGATCCGATCGAGGCCGTCAATAATAATCACCAAGCCCGCCTGCTGGCGATCGGCCAAGATCTGGTTCACCGGAGCCAGTAATTCCTCGTTAATGGCCCGAATTAGCCCATCGGTGCGAAATTCTAGGGACTGGCGCAACTGACTGCGGGCCTGGGGGCTTTCCTTGGTTTTTGCGGTGACCTTGCCCAAGCTAAAGGGGCCAATCCCTAGGGAGGCTTCCGCCTCAAAGTCCACCGCGATCGGGGTTCGCAGCAGTTCCATCGCTTCCTTGACCAAATTGGACAAATAGCCCGCCTTAACGCGAATTTCCTGCTGTTGCATCCATTTGGCGACTTGGTGGGCGATGGCCAGCAAAATATCGCTAATATCGACATCCCCCATATCTAGCTCGTCGCTGGAGTCAAAGGAGATCACCACAAAGTCCTCGGCCCGCAGATTGGCGGCAAGGCGGCTCAGTTCCGTGGACTTGCCACAGCCAATGTGGCCCGTAAACAGTTGCCGGGTTGGGTCCGGTGCCTCTAGGGCGATCGTGTCCCCCATTTGGCTAATCACCTCACCGCCCCGCACTGCGGCAAAGTCGATGTAATACTGGCGATCGTCGGGATTACTAAAATTTAAGGTCTTGTTAGGGTTGCAGGCTTTGAAAAAGCGCTTAAATTCCGCAGGATCCATGGGTTGCTCCCTTGCGTCTTTCACCTCGCCCCTAGGGCTAGCCTATTCTAGCTCCATACTGCTAACCCTAAACATCCTGGAGGCATTCGGTGATGTGGAGATCGATCGCGCAAATGGCCGCTGTTAGCGCTTCTGCCGGTTCCGCAAAGGTGCAGCCATAGCAGCCCTGCAAAAATAGCTCAAAGCCTGCTGGATCGAGAATCACAACCCCAAACCCAGCCCCGATCGTCGTGGGGACCACCAAGCAATAGCGATGGATTCGGGCATAGTCCCAGTGGCGAATGGGAGACGTTTCACTATAGAGTGCTAAGAACTCAATGTCCTCCACAACAG
>JBMTWK010000473.1:0-3414 GCA_049452395.1 Prochlorothrix sp.
TTGATTGGCCTCTACGGCGGCCAGTTGCAGCGATCGTTGATAGTCTAGGGGCAGGGGTTTTGCCACAGGCGATCGCACTGGTGGCAAGGCTGCTACCGAGAGCAAGGTTCAAAAAACGACGGCGGTACATCATGGCGGCGCTTCCCAGAGACATTGCGGCCCAGACTTTCGCCAATCCAGGCTCTCGCTCACAGAGGCATCTGGCTGATAGCAGGGTCTGGCCTTCAAATTGTACAGTACCCGTTTTGGCGGAACCGGATCGGCGGGATGGACAGGTATTATCCAAAGCAACTACCCAAGCCTAGGAAGGTTCTATGAGTCAGCTACGAGTTGGGGTCGCTGGCCCCGTTGGTTCGGGAAAAACGGCCCTAGTGGAAGTGCTCTGCCGCAAACTGCGCGATCGCTACAGCATTGCCGTTGTGACCAATGATATTTACACCCAGGAAGATGCTCAGTTCCTAATGCGGCGGGAAGCATTGCCCCTCGATCGCATTGTGGGGGTGGAAACGGGGGGCTGTCCCCATACGGCGATTCGGGAAGATGCGTCCATTAATTTGGTGGCGATCGAAGACCTAGAGCGGCGCTTTACGGATTTGAACTTTGTCTTTGTGGAAAGCGGAGGCGATAATCTAGCGGCAACCTTTAGCCCGGAACTGGTGGATTTGACGATTTATGTCATTGATGTGGCCGCAGGCGACAAAATTCCCCGCAAAGGCGGACCGGGCATTACCAAATCTGACTTACTGGTGATTAATAAAATTGATCTTGCGCCCCTAGTGGGGGCAGATTTAGGCGTGATGGAGCGGGATGCCCAAAAAATGCGAGGTTCTAAGCCCTTTCTATTCACAAACCTAAAGGATCAAACCGGGGTTGACCAAATTATTGCTTTTTTAGAGCAACACCTACCCACCACAACGATTTAACCCATCTCCCGTAGGGTCGAAGTGATTTATGGCGCTGGGTGGAGCAAATGGGCGATATCGCGGCAGTAGCGGTTACATTGGGGCGACGTGCGGAGATCGGGGTGGCGGGGATAGGGCAGATCGATCGGAATATCCGCGATCGATCGCCCCGGTTTCGCCGCCATCACCACCACCCGACTCGACAAATAAACCGCCTCATAAAGGTTATGGGTCACAAAAACCACCGTCCACTGCTGCCGCTGCCACAAACTCAGCAACTCCTCATTGAGCTGGCCCCGTGTAATCTCATCCAACGCCCCAAACGGCTCATCCATCAGCAAAACCTGGGGCTGGGTCACCAGGGCACGGGCGATCGAAACCCGCATTCTCATCCCCCCCGACAGCTCACGGGGATAGGCCGTCCCAAACTCCGTTAACCCCACCTTAGCCAGAACCTCCGCCACTGCCTCCCGCCGCTGCCGCGCCAACTGCCCCCCCAGCTTCAGCGGTAGCGCCACATTCTCGATCACCGTCGCCCAGGGCAACAGGGCTGGCTCCTGGAAAACATAGGACAACTGATCGGAACGCTCCAGCACAGGCCGATCGATCCGGCCCTGGGACGGCTGCTCCAAGCCAGCCAACAGCCGCAGCACCGTACTTTTGCCACAGCCCGACGGGCCAACTAAACTGACAAATTGTCCCGGAGCTACCGTAAAATCCATGTTCTGGAGCGCGATCGTGCCATTGCCGTACACTTTACCGACATGGTGCAGCGCAAACGTATCAGAAGCCATAGCCAAAGAAGTCCAACGCGATCGAACCAAAGTACCATTCACCGGCACGGTGTGATGTAAGTCTATGCCCCCACGATTACTAAACCTTTGCAACGATCGGGTGCTTCCCGAAGCGTCTCTCGTTAGGGTAGAGAAACGCTGACAACCCACCTAGCCCCTGCTCCTGTCCCCGTTCTATTGCTGCTGACCTATGGCCCTCTCTTCTCGCAACGCTCCCCCCACGCCCACCAGTCCCCCCTTGCCCCTGCCCACGCTCTACCGCGCCCTACGGGCCACCTATCCCACAGCGGGCCTAGACACCGAAGTTTTATCCCTGGGGGCGATCGATCCGGCCCTTACCCCGATCGCAGCCAGCCCGCCCACCAGTCCTACCCCCGATCTGCGCTATGCCGTGCGGGCAGTGGTGCGGACTGAGCATTTGGTGCTAGCCAGTGCCATGGCCCAAGGCGCAACCTTAGAGGCCGCAGAGGATCGGGCCTGTCGGCGGGTTTTGGAGTTACTGGGGCTAGCCCAAGGGCTGGGGCAAGATACAGAGCAGGGAGTGGGGCCAGGGTCAAAGCAACGCAGCACAGAAGCAGGTGATGCAGCAACAAGTCAGGTCGCAACCAATCACGACGCAACAGGCATCGACACCAGTCCGATCGCAACAGGCATCAACACCAGTTCGATCGCAACAAGTCACAACGCAACCAGTCCGATCGCAACCAATCACGACGCAACAAGTCAGACCGCAACCAATCACGACGCAACAGGCATCGACACCAGTTCGATCGCAATAGGTCACGCTGCTACAGGTCATGCTACTACGGGTCACACTGCCACGGGTCAGGCCGAAAACCTGATCATGCAGGATATGAGTCTCAATTTAGACCTGGGTACGGGGCTAGAGGAGAATAAAGCCCAAAATACAGCCCAAAATACAGCCCAAAATACGGCCTCGATCGCCCCAAGTCTTCCAAATCTCGGCGATAAATTGGGTCAGTCCGAAGCCGATCGGCCCTCCCATAATGGCCACCTAACCCTGACCCCTGAGCCGATCGATCTTCATCCTGGGGCAAACTTGCAACGCAACGGTTCCACCCACCTTGGGCCAACTTCAGACCCCATGGAGATCTCACCTGAAGCTTGGACGATCAACCCCCCGGACCCCCAAGCCAGTGCCGCCCCCGATCCACACCCCACTCCCCAAGCCCCCCCTGAATCCGTCCTCCCCCTCACCCAGACCCCAGAACCCCACCTCATCGCCCTTCCCGATCGGGCACCCACTCCCCCCACGCTCTCCCCGGTATCTCAACCCACGGCCCAACCCACAACAGCCCAACCCACAACAGCCCAACCCAGCAAACCGGCAACCCTGAAGCCCACCGCCGCCAATGGGGCCATCCTCTCCCTTGTGCCGCCCCTGGAATCTCCCGCCCCCTCTCTCCTAGACACAGCCCCAAACCCAGCCCCAGCCCCAGCCCCCTTAGTGGAAGATTGGGGTGAATCCTTGGCGCAGTTGGATGTGGAAGTGCGGCGGTTGGGCTGGACTCCCCAGCAGGAGGCCGACTACCTCCAGGCCCACTATGGCCACCCGTCACGGGACTATGTGACGGAATACTCAGAACTGCTCGATCTGATCCAAGCCCTCAAGGCCATCCCCAAGCCCCCGCTCACCCCAGTGGCCCCCCCTGCGGCTTCGGCTGCATCCCTGGCTAGCCCCTCCCCCTCACCGACGG
>JBMTWK010000474.1:0-3413 GCA_049452395.1 Prochlorothrix sp.
GGGTCGGCACGGGGGCACGACCCCTACCAAGATTCTTCTAAAGTGGGATGCACCCAAGGCAGCGGCTGTATCACCCCCCTCCGGTGTTAGGGGTTTCGCGCTACTGGGGTCAGTTTTTCGGTTTTTTTTTGATACTTTGAGAGTGAGTACTCACACAATGGGCTGAACAGTCACCAGAGGACGGATGATGTTCTTGAGGTCTAGCAACTCTGATAATCTTGCTGTTTTCAGCCCCTGCCGTTCTCCCTCTGCTCGCTCCCCCCTCCCCCCTTCTTCATCCTCCCTAAACTGCCCTGAGGCCGCTAACTGCGTTTATTATCTATGAGTCCCCTGAGAAAAACCTATGTGCTCAAGCTCTACGTCGCAGGGAACACCCCCAACTCCGTCAGAGCTTTAAAAACATTGAAAAATATTCTAGAGCAGGAGTTCCAGGGCGTTTATGCCTTGAAAGTCATTGACGTGTTGAAAAACCCGCAATTGGCTGAGGAAGATAAGATTTTGGCAACCCCAACCCTGTCTAAGATTCTTCCTCCCCCTGTTCGTCGTATTATTGGAGACTTATCCGATCGTGAGAAGGTTCTCATTGGCTTGGATCTGCTCTATGAAGAATTGCGAGATGAAGACTGAGGCGGGGCGGGGGGATGGTCGCAAGCTAGGGCGGACTTTCCACCCCCTCAAGGACCGGGATCCTCGTTGACTCGATCGGCCTCGATCGGGTCAAAACCTTAATTTTTTTGAAGAACGTACCGTTATCATCCGACGTTAATCACAACCATGACCCAAGCTGACCAGCCTGTAAAACCGATCGATCGTCCTGTCATGGGGGTACAAAAAATCCGTACCATGATTGAGGGGTTTGATGACATTAGCCACGGTGGCCTGCCCGTAGGGCGCACAACGTTGCTGAGTGGCACCTCAGGCACCGGCAAGACCTTACTGTCTGCCCAGTTTTTGTATCACGGCATTACCTATTTTGATGAGCCAGGGGTCTTTGTCACCTTTGAGGAGTCCCCGGCAGACATTATCAAAAACGCAGAGAGCTTTGGCTGGAATCTTCAGGTCTTAATTGACCAAGGCAAGCTGTTTATCCTCGATGCCTCGCCGGATCCAGAGGGCCAGGATATTGTCGGTAACTTTGACCTGTCGGCGTTGATTGAGCGGATCCAGTATGCCATTCGCAAATATCGGGCAACACGGGTGGCGATCGACTCCATTACGGCGGTGTTTCAGCAGTATGATGCGGCTTCGGTGGTGCGGCGGGAGATTTTTCGGCTAGTGGCCCGCCTCAAGGAAATTGGGGCAACGACGGTGATGACGACGGAGCGGATTGAGGAATATGGCCCGATCGCCCGCTATGGGGTGGAGGAATTCGTTTCCGATAATGTGGTCATTGTGCGCAACGTCCTAGAGGGCGAACGGCGGCGGCGGACCTTGGAAATCCTCAAATTGCGCGGGACCACCCACATGAAGGGGGAATATCCCTTCACCATCACCAATAACGGCATTAATATCTTCCCGCTGGGGGCCATGCGCCTGACCCAGCGATCGTCCAATGTCCGGGTCTCCTCTGGCATTGCCACCTTGGATGAAATGTGCGGCGGCGGCTTCTTTAAGGATTCCATTATTCTGGCGACGGGAGCCACCGGAACCGGCAAGACGCTGCTGGTGAGCAAATTCCTAGAAAATGCCTGTACCAGCCAAGAACGGGCGCTTTTGTTTGCCTATGAGGAGTCCCGCGCCCAATTAATGCGGAATGCCTATTCCTGGGGCATTGATTTTGAATTTATGGAGCAGAATAACCTGCTCAAGATTATCTGCGCCTATCCAGAGTCGGCGGGTCTGGAGGATCACCTGCAAATTATTAAGTCGGAAATTGCGGAATTTAAGCCGTCGCGCATTGCGATCGACTCCCTCTCTGCCCTGGCGCGGGGCGTGAGCAATAACTCGTTCCGCCAGTTTGTGATTGGGGTAACGGGCTATGCCAAGCAGGAGGAAATCACCGGCCTCTTTACCAATACCTGCGATCAGTTCATGGGTGCCCATTCCATTACGGATTCCCATATTTCCACCATTACCGACACGATTTTGATGCTCCAGTATGTGGAGATTCGCGGCGAAATGTCGCGGGCGATCAACGTCTTCAAAATGCGGGGATCCTGGCACGATAAGGGCATCCGCGAGTTCAGCATTAGCGAACGGGGACCGGAAATTAAGGACTCCTTCCGCAACTTTGAGCGCATTATTAGCGGTTCGCCCAGTCGGGTGTCGGTGGATGAGAAAAGCGAACTATCGCGGATTGTGCGGGGGGTCCAGGAGAAAACCGGCGAGGGCTAGGGCGATCGTGAGCAATGAGCCTGAGTTAGCGCTTAAGTTAGAGCTTAAGTTAGCCCTGGAACCCCTAGCGGCCTTTGGGGTCACAGCAGTGCCGCCAGAACCCGATCGGCCCCCCTATACCTACAGCGACCTCTGTCCCACCACGGGGGCACGGCTCACCCTGCCCCGATCGGCCCTCGCGGAAGCAGTGGCACGGGGGCTAATGGCGCGGTTGGCGAAGGCGGAGGAACCCCAGGACCGGGAGGGCAAAATGTACGGCGTGCTGGTGGTGCAGACGGCAGCGGGGGAAGTGGGGGTTTTAAAGGCGTTTTCGGGCTTATTACAGGGGCAGGCGGTGCAACCGGGCTGGGTGCCGCCGATTCCAGGACGGGAAGCCGTGGCGGGATCCGAGGCGGAAACCTTGGCGCAATTAACGGCGATCGGCCAAGAACTAGCCCAAATTGCCCAGGATCCCGCTTGGCAAACCTTGGCCACCCTAGAGCAGACCTATCAGGCCCGTCGCCACAGCTTGCACCACCAGCACCAACAGGCCAAGGCCGATCGCCAACACCAGCGCCAGCAATTGCAAGCTACAGTGCCAGAGCCGCAGCTTGGGGAAGCCTTAGCCGCCCTCGATCGCCAAAGCCAACAGGAAGGCATCCAACGCCGCAAACTTAAGCAGGAACAGGACGCAGCCCTGGCCCCCTTGCGGGCGAAAACCCAGGACTTGGCCGATCGGCGCTTGGCCCTACGCCGCGATCGCACCCGCCTCTCCCGCCAACTCCAAGCCCAAATGCACGCCACCTACGCCCTCACCAATTTTGCAGGCCGCTCCCAGTCCCTGCTAGAAATTGTCCAAAACCAGGGCATCCCCACGGGAACGGGGGAGTGCTGTGCCCCCAAGCTATTGCATTTTGCGGCTAGCGCGGGATTACGACCGCTGGGGTTGGCGGAGTTTTGGTGGGAAAGGGGGGAAGTTGGGGGAGTTGGGGAAGTTGGGGGAGTTGGGGAAGTTGGGGGAGTTGGGGGAGTTGGGGAAGTTGGGCAAGTTGGGGAAGAAGAGGAGGTAGAGGAGTGGGGGAGTAGTCGGCGGCGATCGG
>JBMTWK010000475.1:0-3411 GCA_049452395.1 Prochlorothrix sp.
TGTGCAATCTAACCGCTGGCAACATCACCTCTAGCACCCCTAGAGCGGGTTCAGCGCTCACTCGAAAGTCAACCCTCTACAACCCAGGGACTGCTTTCCTAGCCTACCCTTGCCAGACCCCAAAAACCCTTAATTTTCGTGCTATCTTACCTCGTTCAGGTGACGGCCTTCGGCCCTTGCGACCCTGGCTCTCCGCGCTAGCCAAGCCTGTACTAGCCAAGCCTGTGCCAGCCAAGCCTGTGGGTCAGGCCCAATCTACCCGTATTCATGTCACGTACCCTTTCCAGCCCCATCTTCAGTCCTCTGGGAAGCCTGAAAACCTCCCTTTAAACGGAGCATTTGCAAATGTCCACCGTCAATCAACAACTCCCCATTACTAAGCTCGCCTTTCCGAAAAAACATAATCACTATGGGTTTCGGGACTTTTTTCGATTTGATCCGGAGCGAGGCACAATTCTAGACTGGAACGGGGTTCAAAACTTCCTGACCAGCGAAGATTTTATCATTGGCCTTGTGGAAGGGTTAGAAGAAGAAGTCGGCGATGCGTCCGCCGCCATTATGTATACCGTTGGCTGTGAATGGGGGAAGCAGGATTCCTTCGTCTTTGAAAAGTGGTTTGAAGAGGAATTTGAGCGCAATATCCGCCAAGTCAACCTCATGTTCCTATTAGAAACCTGGTGGTGGCCCTATACAACCCAGGGCTGGGGCCGCTGGGAAGTGGACATGGGCGATCGTAAACAAGGCTTTATCTTTATTAATCTCTTTGACTCTGCCGTTGCCCGCACCCTTGGCGACGTGGGTAAGCCCGTCTGCTACCTCTACGCCGGTCTCTTTGCGGGATTCTTTACGGAACTGGTGAAAAAGCAACTGAGTTGCATTGAAATTCAGTGCTACTCCATGGGCGAAACCTACTGTAAGTTCCTGCTAGGGGGCCAAGATCGCATTGATGCGGCTTCCTTCTGGCTGAATGAAGGGGCAACTGCGGTTGATATTGAGAAACGGCTACGGACCGGGGAGCAACTGCGATGAGTCAAAATGGTTTGAAAGAGCACCACAACGGAATGGCCATGGTCATGCCTACCCTTCCTTCCCCAACCCAGAGCGGTCCCTGGCTCCAGCTCAGCGTCCGGGATTTCTTCACCCATGTGAACTGGACGGATCAGCCGCCGGAAGTGCAGGCTATCCAAATCAGCGCCCTCCAGGGAGACCAACCCGGTGCTAGTCTCCAACTGACCGTGAGCCAGTTTTTCAGTGCGATTCCCTGGGATGGGCGTGCAGTGGCAGCTCCCCTTGCGGCCCAAACGGTGGGGAACGCGCCCAAAGCCCAAGAAGCACCGGGTTTCACGGTGGATGACTTTGCGGGTCTGTTTTAGGGTGAATTTATCCCCTTGAGGGTGAATTTATCCCCCCCAACCTTTGTTTCGGTTTTATCGGTCTTTCTTTATCTGCTCTCCCTTTGCTCTAGGACTTCTATGGGAATACAGCCATGAATACAAATCTGGAAACCATCTTTAACGAAGCAGAAAAGCGCTACTTGAACAGCGAAGAACTGAGCGCTGTGGGCAATTATGTGGATTCACTGCCCGCCCGTCTGGCGCTGTATCGAATGCTGCGGGATCAAGAAGTGAGCTTGTTGCAAAGTGTTGCCAACCAACTGGAACAGGACCACGGCCAGGTGGGTACGGCTGCGCTGGAACAGTGCATTAAAAATGGGGTGTTGGCGCTGCGCAGTTGTGCGCTGACGATGTTGATGATGGATGACAATCACATCCACGATCGGATTACTTGGCTCAAGCAAAGCCAACAAACCTATCAATCCCGCGATCTTGATGCCAGCTTCTATCGCCTGTTGGAGAAACAGCTCAATACGACCCTGAGCGCTGAGCACATGGGGCTGCTCCAGCCTTCTCTGACGGCGGTCCAAAATAGCTTGGGCGATCGGGCGCAGGCCGTGGAAGTGTCTGAAAACTTCAGCGTTTCGTCTTTGTTCTAGGGGGACTGTCTCACGCTGGGCGAGGGGTGACGCGGGCCAGTTCAGCTTTTCCTAACCCGAAGGCTGACTGGGACCGGTTGCTGACTGTAACTATTCAGGGGTCTACGAAGTTAGTAGGGTTTCAGCCCTTCGATCGGAGTCCGAAGCAGCTCAAACCATACCAATCCAGGATTTTCAGAGCCTGAAACCCGCATTCTTCCGTGACCCCCTGAATGGTTACTTGCTGACTCGACCCCCCGTGAGTGTTAACCCCCTGCGATCGCCCATCCCGATCGCCGCCCCTCGATCGCACATCCCGATCGCCTCATTAGGAAGGTAAAACTGAATTATGATTTCTGTTGCCGATTTACTCATTGATGGTCGGGTTCCTGGGAATTACTTTGCCACGAATGTTTATGTCAAAAGTGACCTGGAACTGGGCCTGTTAGAAAACCGCCGAGGGAGTCGCCTCCTGGCAATTCCTGACCACTTTATTCGTGCCCTCTATGCAGGGTTAGAGCAGGAAACCGGACAGGCTACGCGCCTGGTGCTGATGAACTGCGGTCGCTGGTGGGGCAAGAATTTCTATGCTCGTTTTTGTGAGGAATTATCGGATTACTACGATAAACCCTTGGCAGAAATGGCCATGGGAGATTTCCTCCAAAGTCTCCAGCAATGCTGGGTGACCCATGGTTGGGGGCTGATGGAGTTTGACCAAAGCTATCAGCATCGCGGCTTTTTGTTGGTGAAAACCTGGCATTCTCCCTTTGCCAGCCATGCCCCCAAAATGGAGCGCCCGGTCTGTTTCCTCGACTGCGGGATTCTGTCGGCGTTCTTCAGTCAGTTGGCGGGTCGCGAGTTGGGTTGTGTGCAGATTAGCTGTGAGTCCTTGGGGTCAGATTGCAATCGCTTTTTGATTGGACTGGAGGAGCGTTTGCAACCGGCGATCGAGGCTGTGGATCAAAAGCTGGATGCTGAAGCGATTCTGAACAAGGTTTGCGCTTAAAGTTGCTTTTTCTCGTGTTTCCTCTGGGGAATCTGAACACCCCTCACCCCCAGCCCCTCTCCCAGGGCGGGAGAGGGGAGCAAGATTATTCATGATTCTTTTAGGGTTGTTAGAGCAAGGGGGAAGCAATTTTTTCCCCTGGGATCGCCGAGTTGTACTCGGCTTTTCTATTCTTGCTTCTAAAACCGAATTCAGGGCAATGACCCTTGTTGTCAGTGACCCTTGTTGTCAGTGACCCTTGTTGTTAGGAGTGTGGCAGTGGCTACACTCTTTTGTTATTTGGAGGCGGTGACAATGCTGCTAAAGTGCCGAACTTGGACTCCTTGGGGCAAAACCCATCGCCATAGCAGGAAATTGGATGGAATCAGAGGGAGGGCTTGGGTTGGCTTAGCCATGGCACTTGTGGGGGGCAGTGTGGGGACGATCGCCGCAG
>JBMTWK010000476.1:0-3406 GCA_049452395.1 Prochlorothrix sp.
GACGGGACGCAGAGCGTCCGGGAGGCATTCCCACGCCGGAGCGTGGGAACGAGGGAGTTGGTGCTTGCCTGGGATCGCCGATTTGTAATCGGCCTTATCCTGGGATCGCCGCTTTGCAATCGGCCCGCCACTGAGCCTGCCCCAATCCCTAGCGCACGCGGCTATTCAGCGTTGAGTTTAAGAAATCGAGGGGAGACTTGCGGACCCGTTGGGAGTAGAAGGAAGCCGACTCCTTGCCCGACGCACACTCCCGCGTGAACTTAATCAAGTGGTGGGACACCAAAGCCGTATGGATCACACTTTCCACCCGACCCACCTTGAGCATTGGCCATGCAAAATCCCAGAACGTCTTGCGATAGTCGCTGAGAATCCCCGCATGGAGGACGATATTGCGCATAATCGTCAAGCCTTTGAGGATATTGGCGCGGGACGTGCGGGCAGGGCTGTTGGGAACTTTGATGCGGTTGGGGTAGGTGTGTTCGCACTGGTAGGCGAAGCGATCGTATAAAAACTGCGGTTCGTAGGCTTCGGTAATGCAGCGCCGCCACATTTCCACAACCTCATCGTAGGGCATCAGGAATTCCACATTGGATTCCCGCCCTTCGTCGAATTTTAAGCGTCCAGCCTGCTCTAAGCGCCGCCAGAGAGGGGTTTTTGGCAGGGCATAGAGCAGGTTAATGGTCAGCATCGGGATTTGGGACTCCCGGATAAATTGAATAATATTATCGGCAGTCTCTGGGGTATCGGTATCTAAGCCCAAGATAATCCCCGAAACCACCTCCATGCCGTAGCTATTAAGGGTCTTGACCCCATCCAGGATTGAAAGGCTGAGGTTTTGCTCCTTAGAGATGGAATGGAGGGCAGCCGGATCGGGGGTTTCAATGCCACAGAAGACCGTACAGAAGTACGCTTCCCGCATCAGTTCCAGGAGTTTGGGGCTTTGGGCCATGTTGAGGGTGGCCTCACAGGCAAACTGAACGGGATAGCCGTTGGTTTTCTGCCAGTCGATCAGATGGGGCAACAGGTCCATGGCAGCCCGCCGGTTGCCGACAAAGTTATCATCAACAAAGTAAACCGCTCCGGGGTTGCCCGACTCCAGCATGGTGTCTAATTCTTTGAGAATTTGCTGGGGAGTCTTCAAGCGGGGGTTATTGCCGTAAAGCTCAGGAATATCACAAAATTCGCAGTGATAGGGGCAACCACTGGAAAACTGGACATTGGCTAAGAAATATTGATTTAAGTTGATTTTTTCGTAGGCAGGAACGGGAAACTCATCCAGGGGGAGGCGTTCTTTGGTTTCAAAGCGAATTTGGCGCTCTGGCCGATCGATGCCGTGATCTAAATGCTCAATCATGGCATCGGTGGCATCCCCCAACTCCCCAATGTGCAGCAGATCAAAGTCGGGGTAGTACTCCGGACAGCCAGAGACCGAGGGACCGCCCACCACCGTGATTTTGCCGTGGCGATGGGCCAGCTCGTTGATGCGGTTAATGCGGGGGCGCTGGATGTGCATCCCGCTGGTGATCACCACATCGGCCCAGCGGTAGTCGGCGGCGGTGGCGGGTTTCTTGTTCTCGTCAATAAAACGGACCTCCCACTCCGCCGGGAGATAGGAGGCAACGACTAGGATCCCCTGGGGGGGCATAAAGGCTTTGACGCGGCCCATGAGGGGGTAGGCGTGGTGCAAGGTGCCAAAGGAGCGGCTGTATTTGGGGAAAATACAGAGAATACGCCGTTTATTTTGGGGAATATAGGGGGTTCGGTGCCCCTTCAGTTCTGGCGTGGCGTTCCCGGTCCTCTGGTTAGAGGGGACTTCGGGGGCTGTTTTTTGGCGCGGTTCCAGGGTGGTTGTCATCTGCAAGAATCCTCACATCACAAGGCCGATCGCGGGATGGATCCGGCTCTTCTATTATCTATAGATTTTTTGGGACTGGCGGGAAAGTTCAGTTTATTCCCAAGGTTGGGGGATTTCCAGGGGTTCCAAGACCTGGGCGATCGCCAAATCCTGGGCACGGGCAACACCCGTACAGAACAGCACCGTAGACAGTTCCGCCAAGAGGGCTTCTACCTCCTCCTGAACCTTGGCTTCGGACTCTGTGGCCGCTTTGAGCAGGGGGCGGGCAATTCCCGCCAAATTTGCCCCCAGGGCCAGGGCTTTGGCGATATCCAGGCCATTTTGCAATCCCCCAGAGGCAATGAGGGGAAGGTTGGGGGCGATCGATCGCACTTCCCGAACACATTGGGCCGTAGGCATCCCCCAATCACCAAAAAGCGTGCCCAGTCGCCGTTGCAGGGCCGTTTGGGCGCGGGCGCTTTCCACTTTGGCCCAGGAGGTGCCCCCCGCCCCCGCCACATCGATCGCCGCAACCCCCGCCTCGATCAGCCGCTGGGCCATTGCTCCGGTAATGCCATTGCCCACCTCCTTGGCAATCACGGGAACAGGCAACGTTTGGCACAGCACCGCCATTTGAGCCAAGAGATCGCGAAAGTTGGTGTCCCCCTGGGGCTGGATCCACTCTTGTAGGGGATTGAGGTGCAGAATTAGGGCATCTGCCCCCAGCATCTCCACCAAGCGCTGACATTCAGCCACACCATAGCCATAGTTCAGTTGCACGGCTCCCACGTTGGCCAGTAGCAGGATATCGGGGGCTTGGTCGCGGACGGCAAAGGTGGGGATGACTTCGGGGCGCTCTAGGGCAACGCGCTGGGAACCAACCCCCATGGCAAGGCCGTACTGCTGGGCAACGGCGGCAAGGCGCTGGTTAATCTGGCGGGCCTGTTCGGTGCCCCCGGTCATGGAGGAGATCAGCAGCGGAGCACCGAGGGTTTTGCCTAAAAAGGGGGTGGTGAGGTCGAGGTCGGCGCGATCGAGTTCGGGCAAACAACAATGACGAAAGCGGTAGCGCTCTAGGCCAGTGGTGACGGTTTCGCAGTGAACGGGGTCTTCGAGGCAGATGCGAATATGGTCGGCTTTGCGGCTTTGGGTTGGATGGGTTTGGGACTGGGTTTGGGACTGGGACTGGGTTTGGGACTGGGCTTGGGACTGGGGCTGAGGGTCTAGGGTCATGGGGGCTGGTAATAAGCGGGTAAGAATGAGAATAAATACTCAGTCGATCGCCCTTAATCTTGCCCCAAGTTGTCCCTCAACGTCGAATGTTGAGGTCAAGGAGACTGGGGTGGTGCTGGCGGTATCGGGAGGGCTGGTCGCTTAACGCAGCGCTGGGCTGTGACTGGCTTAATGGATCTACCCCGTAAATTGAGGATCTAAACCGTCTATACTAAGCTAGAAACTGATAGTCTTTGCAGCTTAGTATGGCAAATCAACCATGGTGGCCTGATTTTCTCCCCCGTCCCCGCGCTTGGATTCAAGCAATTAAGCTAACTGTCCCCGCCTATCTATGCTTTA
>JBMTWK010000477.1:0-3358 GCA_049452395.1 Prochlorothrix sp.
GCCAGAAACCCGATCGGGTCATCCTCAGCCAAATCAGTCAAATGCTGGGTTCTCTTGCTCCCCTCTCATCGGGAGAGAGGAGTTGGGGGTGAGGGGTTTTTAGATCCCAGGGGTCTTTTAGATGCCAAAGGACGATTAGATCCCAAAGGACGATCGCGATTCATTCTGCCCAGCCTAGGTTTCTTCCCCAAGGGCTTGGGGAGCGGGATCGGGGGTGTCTGGGTCGGCGGCAGCTTCTGCTTCTAGGTCTTCCTGCCAAGTGCCCAGGGCAGCGGCTTCGATGCGACGATAATCCGCCAAAATAAAGACATAGGAGCCATGGCCCAACAGCCCCAGGAGCCAGACCCCGCTGACTACGCTCAGGTTTTCCCAGGGATGCTTGAGGAGTTGGAAAAACCAGAGGCCGGAGTTGATTGCCAAGTAAATGGCGGCGTGCAGGGCGAAGTTGATAAAGTCTTCAAGACGACGAAAGGCGGGATCCCGGCGATCGGGTTTACGGGGCCAACGAGGAGGCATAGCTTTGGATGGTGACACGTACAGGGATAGACCCTTACATTCTGCCAAACTATGGTCCAGGCTGACATCGAACCTGCAAATGGCTTGGGGGAATTTGCGGATTGGTATTGTGGAACAATCGTTGAACCCTGCCCCAGAGCACCTTGCCCATGGTTTACCCCGGTCTCCAAGCCCAAGATCTTGGCTTTCACCCTCCTCTGAGCCATCGCCCGTTCCTTCAGGGCGTTTCCCTTCAAGTGGAACCCGGACAGGTGCAATGGGTGGTGGGGGCAACGGGTAGTGGCAAAACCCTGGCCTTAAAGCTATTGAGTGGGTTATTGGCCCCCACGACGGGCTGCTTATCGTTCCAAGGCCGATCGATCGAGGATTGGGATTTGCCCAGTTGGCGACGATCGATCGTCTACCTCGCTTCCCAGCCCCAGCTTTTGGGCCTGAGCGTTGCGGAGAACCTCGCCTATCCCTTGCAACTGCAAAAACTGGAAACCACAACCCAGATCGATCGGCAGGCGGAAATCCTGGAACTCCTCCAGCTCTCGCCCCAGATCCTCAGCGCCACCGCTCCTTTGCTCTCTCGGTTCCAGCACCAGCAGGTTGCCCTCGCCCGCGCCCTCATGCTCCACCCTGCCCTGATTTTGTTGGATAACCCCTTTGCCGGTTGGCCCGCCGCTGAAGTTCAGCCCCTGTGGTCGGCCCTCCAGACTTGGGTCCAAGCTCAACGCCTCGGCGTAATTTGGGCCATGGACGAATTGCCCAGTTGTCTCCAAGGGGATCCCAGCCTCGCTACGGCCTACCTCCTGCACCACAGCCACTGGACCACCCCCGCCGCCCTCGGTCTCACCCCAGATGACCTGTCCCCTTGGCTCCAAGCAGAACAGGCGGCGATCGCCGCTGAATGGGGAGAGTGGGAGGGCGATCGAATGTGAGACGAGGGGTTTCGAGACGGGGTGTTAAGAAATTAGGTGACGCAACGGAAGAGGCGGCGGGCATCGGTCTAAAACCAGAGCAACCACAGGGGGATCGCCCCTACCCCGTCGTTTAAAGCACTAAAGTGGGATGGCCCAGAGTGGGATGGCCCAGGCGCTAAACCGGGGGAGCTACACCGGAGCGCTAAACCGAAGGCGAGGACGTGGCGGCAGTGGGCCGCAGATTGGTCACCGTCGCGCTGCTGGTGGAACTACTGGTCGAGTTTCCCGGTGTCCCCCCAGGGGTGCCGTTGTTCTGGGCCTTGGCTGTGGCTAGCTTGCGGGTTGCATCGGCGTTGAAGCGGTACCCAACATTGCGCACCGTTTGGATCAGGTTCGGTTGACGGGGGTCTGCTTCCAGCTTTTTCCGCAGGGAGAGAATGTGGGTGTCTACGGTCCGGGGGTTGTCGATCGCGTCCGGCCATGCCCGCTGCAATAGCTCTAACCGGCTCAAAGGCAAGCCACTGGCCTGGGCTAGCACATACAGCAGGCTAAACTCCTGGGGGGTGAGATCAATGGCTTCGTCTTTCAGTTGGACTCGCCGATGGACCAGATCGACCTTCAAATCGCCGTAGTCCAGATAGGCCGGGGGAATGGGGTTGCGGATCCGTCGCGTCAGGGCATCAACACGGGCCAAAAATTCCTGCATTCCAAAGGGCTTGGAGAGGTAGTCGTCTGCCCCTGCCTTTAGCCCAGTCACCACGTCCGCTTCTGTGCTGTGGGTGGAAAGGATTAAAACCATGACCGGAGACTGCCGCCGAAGCCAGCGGCAAAATTCAAGACCCCCACCATCGGCCAAATCTGCATCCAGGACGATGAGATCGGGCTGAAGTCGCTGAAATGTGCTCTGCCCCTGGGTTAGGTTGGCAGATTGGAACACACCATAGCCAAGTTGCTGTAGGTGCCATCCCAACAGCGATCGCAGATGGGGGTTTCCCTCAATAATCTGGACAGAAACAGAACTCACAGAGTTTGAGTAGGGGTGAAAGAACAGGATTGCAACGGGGCTAGGGGAGACGGGAAGGAGCAACCTCATCAACGGCTTAATGACTTAAGGGTTGGAAGAGATGCTCTAAACTTTGATCCGTTTTGGGCAGGGTCTACGGTGAATGAGTTGTGGTTGTGCCCAAGGTCTCTCTAGCTAAGACACTAAATTAAAGGTCTGGCTCATCAAGGTCTGGCTCAGCGATTGCTCAACTGGCGCGTGCGGTCATGAACTGGAGTGCAACAGACCCTAAGCCTCGATCGGCAGTTGGGATAAAGGACGGAATTTAAAGGCTAAAGCTATAGAACTTATGGAGGGCAGCAAAAAAACAATCTGGACCGATCGGTCTTGAAGTCAGGTGGCTGCACCTGGGATTAGTATGGCCTAGGCTAGGATTCTGAAAACCTAGGGTTGAGGGGGATCGAATTGCACTTTCCCGCTGTGACTAAGGAACCATTGTCCCGCTCAGGCTGTACTGGCAAGATGGACTTGAAAATAAACAGTTTTATGTGTATTGCCCTAACACTAGCAAAATAAATCTTAGGGTTTTGTAATGATTGCTACTCCCCTTCCAGGGGATAGGGTCATGGCTCCACGGTAGCTAGACCTGAGGGAGGCACCCCACTTTAGCGATTTAACCGATTGGGTCGGGGCAACCACGGGGGGGGGGTTGCCCTGGTTTGGGGCCGAAGCGGGGAGCCACGGAGGCACGACCCCTACCGAGCGTCTTCCCAAGTGGAATGCACCCGACCTGAGCTAGACCTGAGCTAGACCTGAGCTAGACCTGAGTCAGCACTTCACCCTTTGTGTCGCTTCCTTAATTTTTTCAGATCAATCCCGATGGTTTAGCCCAAAATTCGGAATGATGTTGGAATGGGAACTCATCCAAACAGCC
>JBMTWK010000478.1:0-3405 GCA_049452395.1 Prochlorothrix sp.
GCTCTAACAGCCGGTGTAGCCCCTCGTAGGGGGTTTGCTGCATCACTTTGCGGTAAAAGTTTTTGAAGCTGGCGCTCATGAACTCCCAGCCGCTATAGAAGTGATTGGCCAGGGGAGTCAATTGCTTGCCCACGGGCCGGGGAACGACACAGCGCACATAGGGCTGAAACAGATCGGTTTCGGCATAGCCTTCACTGCCGCGCACCGTGACCCAAAAGCCATCGGGCTGGGTATGGCAGCTAAAGCGCAGACGACCATGGACCTGTCCGGCCAGAATCAGGGCATCTAAATCGTCGAATTTGAATAAATCCCCGCCCCCATGGTTGCTCCAGGCCGCGCCGACTCGGTAGTTGCCGCCCGCCGCTGCGCTGCCCTCCTCCGGTAAATGCTCTAGCAGTAAATAGGCCATGTGGGGCAAAAAGTCATGGACGATGCCTGCTGGGAGTTGGTGGAGAGGGCTGGGGAGGTTGGGGTCGGCGTAGCGTCCGCCGCTGCGAATATCTAAGGCGATGCGAACTTCAACTTCCTGGACTTCACCGAGGACACCAGCGGCCACGAGGTCGCGAATTTCCCGGATTGGCCAGTTAAAGCGATAGTTTTGGTTTTCAATGAGGGTGCGATCGCAGCGTTGCGCCACGGCCCACAGCTCCTCAAACTCCCCATGGGTGGGGGTCATGGGCTTCTCACAAATCACATGGGCACCGGCTTCTAGGCAGGCCGTGGCCAGCCACTGGTGGGTATTGGGGGGAGTGAGAATATGGACAACATCGGGTTTTTCTTGGTCCAACAGTTGGCGGTAGTCGGTGTAGGTGCGAGCTACTCCAAACTGACTTTGGGCATAGGCTGCTGCCGCTGGGGACAGATCACAAACGCCTACGGCCTCTGCGCCGGGAAATTGGGCCAAAAACGTGAGATGTTCTTTGGAAATGTAACCTGCGCCAATGACGGCTGCTTTAAGCATAGGTCGATCGGGTCTTGGGCACTGCTAAGCATAGCGACTTTGACTGGAATATACAAATCTTCCCGCTTCCATCAGAATCGCGATAGGATGGGGGAACAATATTAAGAAATGTATCAATTCACCCTAACGCTATGGAATCTACTTCACCGGCTTTATCCATTGGGGTTACCCTGGCCATCGCCCTGATCGGCCTGACGGGCTTTTCGATCTACACCGCCTTTGGTCCCCCCGCCAAGGACTTGGCCGATCCCTTTGAGGATCATGAGGACTAGACCCAGCCCTAGACCCACCCTGCCAACCCCCTCCCTGAAGGGGGCTTTTCATTTAGGAGCATCTCACTTTGGACGGGCCAGAGGCCCATCCCACAAGACTCTCTGGTGTGGGATAGCCGGACCGGCTGTCCCTTAGTAAACGTGAGATGGACCCTTTCGTTTGGGCTTTTCAAGTTTTGAGAATTGATGTAAGTGCCATGACTTCGATCGCTGCGTCCCCCCCTCGCCCGTCTGACCCCCAGCCTGCTTTATCCTTGGTTGAGCAGTATTTGGGTGCCCTGCCCGATCGCACCTTGGAGAATTTGCGGCAGGCCGATCGACGCTGGGCAGCGATTAAAGCCGGTTCCATAGCCACACCGCAGGTGGTTCACAGCGGGGCCGATCGGCTGGATGCCCCAGATTCCCAAGCCCTGGACTATGACGTGATCATTGGGGGGGCGACCTTGGGGGTGTTTATCGGCGCGGCCTTGGCGCAGCGGGGCTGGCGAGTGGCCTTGGTGGAGCGGGGCATCTTGCGGGGGCGGGTGCAGGAGTGGAATATTTCCCGCCATGAGCTAGAAACTTTGGTGACGCTAGGGCTGCTGAGTGCGGCGGAGTTGGAGCAGGCGATCGCCACGGAATACAACCCCGGACGCATTGCCTTTCAGGGGGGGGAAGACATTTGGATTCGGGATGTGTTGAATCTGGGTGTGGATCCCGTGGTGCTGCTGGAGTTGTTGAAACAGAAGTTTTTAGCAGCGGGGGGGACGTTACTGGAGCAGACGGCGTTTGAGGGCGTGACGGTGCATCCCAACGGGGTCGCGGTGCGGATTTGCCCAGCCCCAGCCCCCAGCCCGTTATCTTCGGCCCCCACCGCGCAACCCCCGGTCACCCTGACGGGGCGGTTAATGCTGGATGCCATGGGCCATGGGTCGCCGATCGCCCAGCAAGCCCGCCAAGGCCAGAAGCCCGATGCCGTTTGTTTAGTGGTGGGCACCTGCGCCCAGGGCTATCCCGACACTGCCGCCACCCAAACCGGGGATTTGTTCGCGTCGTTTACGCCGATCGCCGACCAGCGCCAATATTTCTGGGAAGCCTTCCCCGCCCGCGATGGCCGCACCACCTATTTATTTACCTATTTGGATGCCCACCCCGATCGGCCCAGCCTAGAGCAACTGTTTGAGGACTATTTTCGGCTGCTGCCCCAGTATCAAGGCGTAAACCTCGATCAATTGCAGATCCAACGGGCCTTATTTGGCATTTTGCCCAGTTATCGCCATAGCCCGCTGCAATTGCCCTGGGATCGGTTACTGGCGATCGGCGACAGCAGCGGCAACCAATCTCCCCTTAGCTTTGGCGGCTTTGGTGCCCTTTTGCGCCATTTAGAGCGATTAGACCAGGGCATTGACGATGCCCTCAGCCAAGACTGCCTCAGCCGCAGTGAATTGGCGCTGTTGCAACCCTATCAGCCCAGTTTGTCGGTAACCTGGCTGTTTCAGCGATCGATGAGCGTTGGGGTACACCAAAATCTAGCCCCGGATCAGATTAATCGCGTTTTAGCCGCCGTTTTCACCGTCATGGAGCGCTCTGGCCTGTCCGTGCTCAAGCCCTTTATGCAGGATGTTGTGCAGTTCCCGGCCTTGGCCCAAACCATGTTTAAGGTTGGGGTTTTCAATCCCTTGCTGGTGCCTAAGCTTCTGCCCCAAATTGGCCTGCCGATGCTGCTGGATTGGTTCCGCCATTATCTGGCGCTGGGGGGCTATAGCCTGCTCTGGCCGATCGCCGATCGCCTCGAACCCCTGCTGCGGCCCCAGTTGGGCACCACCCTCGGCTACCGCTACCGCCAATGGCTCCAAGCCCTCAAATTCGGCTCCGGCCAAGACTACCACCCCTAACCTGCCCCTAGCCTGCATCGCTAACCCAATCCTAGCCTCCCTCGTTCTCACGCTTCCCCTCGTTCCCACGCTCTGCGTGGGAATGCCTCCCCAGACGCTCTGCGTCCTCTAGCCTCAACCACCCACAAGCCCCGATCGTGTCTTTCCACGATCGCTACTACCCCTCGTTGCCACACTCTGCAAGAGACGACGCTGGAGCGTCGAGGCGGGCATTCCCACGCTGGAGCATGGGAACGAGGGGGTTCCACAACGATCGACGGATTGCCGAAAAATCTGTTATTTAGGTCACAGAACGTTA
>JBMTWK010000479.1:0-3394 GCA_049452395.1 Prochlorothrix sp.
GGGACGGCCCCGATCGAATCAGTTAGCCCACCCCAGGGAGATAGACCCACATCAGGGGCGATCTTGTTCCCCTCACCTGCGCTGGGACAGAGGCTAGGGTGAGGGTTATGTAGATCACCCCCAAAGATCATCCCCAAAGATCATCCCCCAAGCGGACCGCCATAAAGACCTTATATCCAGACGATAGAGACCTCAACGGAGCGGGCAGAAATTCGGGTCATGCCGGGGCGGCGGGGGCAGGTCAGAACCCTAAGCGATCCCTAGGCCCTCGATCGTGTAAATCTCTTAAACCGAAGCTTCAACCGGACTGAACCGAGATCAAGCTGAACCCAACTGATACACCTGAAAGGCAGTTAGGAATTTTGCGGTCAAAAGCTCGAAATACAGTATTTTCACCCTTAAAAGACTAGATTAAGCATCAGCTATCCCCCGTTCTCTGACCGAGTAATCAGTAGTCATGGCTACATAAAATTCGGATTTTTGTCTGAAGACCTCCATCCCTTTAGGGAACTATCTCCAGAACCATGAAGGGGGTGAAACTCAGTTCTGCCGCTGCTCAGGAGTGCCCGAAGAGACTTTACTAGCAGTATTCAATTAATCCAACTCATTAAATGGTCCTATAGACGTACCTAGCCAGCAATAGTATTCTCTTGATGGGTTAGTTAATGGACTCCTACCCGTTAGCCGTTGAGTTGTCGCGCTCTCCTGACCCCGACCTAAGCTTCACCTGGCCTGATCCAACGCTATGATCAACCGCAAAAAACCCTTACTGTTCTGGGGTTTCCTCATGGGTGGCCTGCTTTTGGCCCTCATCCCATTTTTCTACTCCAAAATCCAGACATCACGACTGAACTCGCCTCCTGCTGCCTCTGCTCCGCTCCTGACCTCAGCAGTGGAGTGTCCAGTGGGAATGTCCTGGATTCCGGGTGGAAGCTTCACGATGGGATCGGATGATCATTATCCAGAGGAAGCAACTGCTGAAGCTGTGGAGGTCAATGGCTTCTGTATGGATCAGCATGAGGTCACCAATCGAGAATTTGGACAATTTGTGGCGGAAACGGGCTATGTAACGGTGGCTGAGCGGCCCCTCTCGGCCCAAGACTATCCCAACCTCAGCGAGGCCCAACGCCAGCCCGGGTCTTTGGTGTTTCAAATACCTGAGTCCCAGCAACCGGTCCCGGAACTCAGTTGGTGGCACTGGACCCCCGGAGCCAACTGGCAACATCCCCAAGGCCCAGACAGCAACTTAGAGGGTCTGGAGGATTATCCCGTGGTCCACATTGCTTGGGAGGATGCTAAAGCCTATGCCCAGTGGGCACAAAAAGGCTTACCAACGGAGTCCCAATGGGAATTTGCAGCACGCGGGGGCTTGAAAAAGGCGGCATTTACCTGGGGGGACGAATACAAAGCAACTTTAGCCAACTCCTGGCAAGGACTGTTCCCCTTTTTCGACACGGCGGAGGATGGCTATCGGGGTACAGCGCCGGTAGAGTCCTATCCTGCCAACGGTTATGGCCTTTATGATATGGCGGGCAATGTCTGGGAGTGGACAGAGGACTGGTATCGATCGGGTCATTCTAGCAAGGCCCACCAACACAACCCTACCGGTCCCAGCGCCCAAGATAGCTATGATGTACGGGAACCTGGCGTTGCAAAACATGTGATTAAAGGTGGCTCCTACCTCTGTGCCCCAAATTATTGCAGCCGCTTTCGACCGGCGGCTCGGGAAGCCCAAGCACCGGATACCGGGACTTCCCACATTGGCTTTCGTCTGATTAAAAGCCTCAACGAGGATCTCAGCCCCTCGTAAAGCTTTTGCTGTTTTCTGGTGAGGCCAGAAGACTGTTCCTCCGATCGGGGGATGATTCAGACGAGGGATCGCCCTAGCCTTGGCCCAGGGGTTTTGTCTGCTATGAGCCTGTCCCCGGTTGGACAGCTTGGGGGTAGACCAGCCTTGGGGCAGTTGTTCAAGGGGGCGATCGGGGGGACTCCCCCCATCCCTAGACCGAACCCCGTCCTCGAACCCTGATTTAGGGTGCTAGCGGGACATGCTTTAAGGTTCAGAGGTGACCCATGCAGCAAAATAAGACCGGGCTGTCCTCCACCGTTGGTGGACCCCTCTGTTCCCTTTGCCGCGTTCACCGCTTTGGGTTTCACCCTCTCTCTCTCATCAGGATTCATTGATTGTCTATTCAGTTAACCTGCGGGATGCCGCTGGGTTGGTGCTGGGGTTTTCTCAAGACTGCATGAGGGAAGCTCTGGTTAGGAAATTTCAGGTTAGATGGCGGTGCCCCTGGCCCGCTCCTGAGCCTGGGATTGGATCTGAACTGGGCCTCTCGTACCGTTGCGCTTCGCGAATCTGGGCACGGAATTCTGAAGATTCTCAAAGAAACTGAGGGGGAGATGGGGTTTTGACTGGATCATGCTTCCAAGTCCGGGAGTGTTAAACTCCCCAGCAATCTGGCTGTTAACCTTTGATAAATTTTTAGGTTATGTATCATAAATTTGCAGATTTACTGCGTAAGGCAGGGACTAAGACCCGCCAAGGTGCAAAAATGGCCATTTTTGCTGCTGGAGCAACGACCTTCGGGTTAGTTGGCCTTTCAGCAGCGGAAAGTGAAGCAGAGACCCGTACCAAGCAAGGTGAAAAAGACGACGATCGGCCCAACGTGGTCATGATCGTCGCAGACGATATGGGTTACTCCGATATTGGAACCTTTGGCAGTGAAATTTCCACGCCGAACCTGGATGCCCTCGCCAGCCAAGGGATGGTCTTCGAGAACTTCCGCACGGGTCCGACCTGCTCCCCCAGTCGCTCCATGTTCCTCACCGGCACGGACAACCACTTGGCTGGGATGGGGACGATGGACTATGCCATTACGGATAACCAGCGGGGACAACCGGGTTATGAAGCCTATTTGAGCGATCGGGTGGTCACCTTTGCCCAACTGCTCAAGGATGCGGGCTACAACACCTACATGGCGGGTAAGTGGCACCTTGGGGAACATTCTGAAGACCAGTTCCCCTCGGCCCATGGCTTTGAGCGCACCTTTACGTTGCTCTCTGGGGCGGCTTTCCACTTCAGCCGCGATGGCTGGACTCCCCGCAAGCCGATCGCCCCCTATGCCATGGATGGCGAAGAGCTACCGGATAATGACCCCCGCTTCCCCAAGGACTTCTACTCAACGCGGACCTACACCGACAAGATGTTGGAGTTCATCAAGGAAGATGAGGACGAGGACAAGCCCTTCTTCGCCTATCTGGCCTATACCGCACCCCACGCCCCGCTCCAAGCCCCAGAGGACTACATTGACAAGTACCTAGAGGCTGAGCTGTACGAAAAGGGCTGGGATGCGCTACGGGGAGAGCGCTTTGAGCGGATGAAGTCCATGGG
>JBMTWK010000480.1:0-3388 GCA_049452395.1 Prochlorothrix sp.
AACTGAAGGATCTTGCGGATTAACCATGTTTCAGGCCACCCGTCGCCGCCTTGCCCTCTGGTATACCGCCCTCACGGCGGTGCTGCTGCTGCTCTTTGCCCTGAGCTTTTACCTCTATGTGCGCCACACCCTGATTGAGCGCATTGACGACACCCTCAGTCACGTTGCGGAAGTGGTGGAGCGATCGTTGGTGATTGAACCGGCTCCCGATGGACTCATTTGGATGATCGACGGGCGCGTGTCTCAGCAAGTGAATGTGGAAGCTAGCTTTCGCAATAATATTCTTTTTACCAACGATGATGACCATATTGACCTGGAATGGTTCAACAACCAAGGAAAACTGCTCTGGTCTACCTTTTCGGACCCCCTTGATCTGCCGCTCCGCACCCTCTACAGTGAAGGCCGCTGGCCCGTGGGCGATCGCCGCAACGGGGAAACCGTCGCCATTCAGCCCGGTTCCTATGGTGAAGAGGTGCTACTGCGGCAAATGACGGTTTCTGTCCAGATTGGGCGGCAAATTCTGGGCTATTTACGGGTTAGCCATCCTTGGTTTGAGGTTACCAAGCCCACTCAGCAGCTTGTGTGGGATTTGGCTGCGGGTTTAGCCTTAGTGCTGGGGGCAGTGACAGCAACGGGGTGGTTTTTGTCGGGGTTGGCCATGCGTCCGGTGCAGGAGTCCTATCAGCGCCTCAAGCAGTTTACCGCCGATGCTTCCCACGAACTCCGCAACCCGATCGCCATTATCCAAGCCAATATCCAAGCAACTCTAGCCGAACCCCTGCCAGACAGTCATATTCAGCAGCAATTGCAGGTTGTGGAGCGTCTGACCCGGCGTTTAGGGCGTTTAGTGGATGATTTACTGTTTCTGGCGCGGCAGGACAGTGGCATGATTGCAGCCCCGTGGGAGTCGGTGCCCTTGGATGAGTTGCTGCTAGAGGTGGTGGAAGAGCAACAGGCCAACGCCAGCGATCGGGGCGTGACGTTACAGCTAGATTTCCAGTGGGAGTCGATCGAGGAAGAGTCGCGAGAGAACGACCCCCTGGGGGAGGATCTGCAAGAAAACCAGCTTCAGGGTAGTCTTCAGGGACAACTTCAGAGTAATCTTCGGGACCAACTTCAGGACCAACCCCAGAGCAATCTTCAGGCGGGGGAGCCTCGCACTGTGGCGGCAGCGTCCCCCCCAATTTCTTGCGCCTCACTCTCCCCTGGGAACGGGGCTGAGGGCCAAAGTGAGGAGGATTCAAGCATTTTCCTGGAGGATGGGGCACAGGTCCAGGGCGATCGGGAGCAATTAGCCCGATTATTTACCAATTTAATTAGTAATGGCTTGCAATATACCCCTGCGGGGGGAGAAGTGCAGGTGCAGCTACAACGATCGACGGCGATCGGAGCACGGAACAAAGTCATTCCCGCCTGGACGGTGACGGTGGCGGATACGGGGCCGGGGATTGGGCCGGAGGATTTACCCCATATTTTCGATCGCTTCTATCGGGTCGATCCGGCCCGCAGTCATCAACAAACCCAAGGATCGGGGCTAGGGCTGGCGATCGTCTACGCCATTGTCCAAACCCACCAAGGCCAAATTCAAGTCCAAAGCCAACTCCAACAAGGCACCTGCTTCACGGTCACCCTACCCACATCGCCCCTCTATCTCCCCCAAAAACAAGAAAAGTTCACCCGCGAGGGGTGAACTGAAGCTTCCTAGATGTTTCTCCAAGTCAAGTAATATACAGACTCTATCCCTGCATTTCTATCCGCTAAATCATTGAACAATGTAGTGATTAAGGATAGGTCAGAATCAATATTAACTGGGAATTTTTCGGGCTACATAGAGGTCACGGGTCCATCCCATTTTGGTAAGGGTGAGGGCTACTCAATCGGGATACACCCGTTTACCCCGACCCCAGGGTTGAATCTGCCCCAGCGGCGAGGGTTCCCTTCCCTTTAAACTGGTCTTATCTGACCTTTGCGATCGAGTCCCCTGACCATGGCTGCTCCCCCCTCCCACCCCCCCGATCACTACCGCACCCTGGGCCTGACCAGCCAAGCCACCCAGGCGGAAATCAAACAGGCATACCGCAAACTGGCCAAGCAGTTCCACCCCGATCTCCAAGGTCAGTCCGCCGCCGCCGCCCGATCGAATGCCGAGCAGATTATTCAAATTAATGCGGCCTATGAGGTGTTGGGGGATGTGCAGCAGCGCCAAGCCTACGATCGCCAGCGTTTTTGGAGCAATGGCGCGGAGGGGGGGCGATCGGTAGAGCAGCCCGACGATCGCTACCAGCGCACCGCCACCGCCCAGGTCAACTATCGCCAACGTCGTCACACCACCCACAGCCAAGACGAGCAACTGGCGGCTTGGATTAAACAGGTGTACACGCCCATTAATCGGCTCTTGGGGGAAATTGTCAGCCCCCTGCGATCGGCCATTACCGCCCTTTCGGCAGATCCCTTTGATGATGATCTGATGGCGGACTTTGTGGAATACTTAGAAAAAAGCCGCAGTAAACAGGAAAAAGCTGAAGACTTATTTCGTAAACTCCCCAATCCGCCCCAAATTGCCCAGTTTGCTATGCACGTCTACTACTATCTCAATCAGGTGGGGGATGGTCTCTCGGAGTTGGAGCGCTTTACGATGTGCTATGACGAGTCCTATCTCAAGGACGGGAAAGAAATGTTTCGCCGCGCCCAGCGGATGCGGAAGGAAATTCAGGCCGAATTTCGCCATTTGAACGGCTAGGGGCTAAGCCTACAGGACCACCGCCTACAGGACCACCGAAGGCTCATCACTGACCACCAGTCGGCCCATTTTCAGCCATCTCTCTAGGCGCTTCACACAGCGCTTTTCTTCTTCCGATAACCAGAGCCACTGGCTTTGGGCAACTTGTAAGCCCATCATGTCCGCTTGGGTGAGCACACCACGGGCAGCGGTGTCAGCGTAGATGGCGGCGATCGCGCCGGGAAGAAGATTGGATACCATGGCCGTGAACCTCAGTTGCGGTTGATAGGTTCAGTATCGCCCGGAGCCTGGGATTTTACAGTGACCCTCCTCGGCGGCGATCGTGATGTTCGATCGAGGCTAGCGTGATGCTGGGGGGGGTTGAAATGTGATGAATCGCACACAAAAGCCGGGATCCCAGGGAAGATTCCGTATCAAAGGCTACTGATATAGCGGCCAAAACAGGACACAACCGGGTTGCTGTCGGTGATGCTCCGACTGGGTAGGGGTCAGGTTTTCTGGGGAGTATCCCACTTTAGAGGAATCCTGGTAGGGGTCGCGCCCCTGTGGCTCCCCTCTTCGCGCCAAACCGGGGCAACCACGGGGGGATTGCTCCTACCTGGTCGGTTAAATCGCTAAAGTGGGATGCTCCCGGTTTTCTGACCCTCT
>JBMTWK010000481.1:0-3371 GCA_049452395.1 Prochlorothrix sp.
GGCATGGCGTGGGTGCCCCGTGTGACCCCTAACTGATTTTGGACTTGGCTTTGGGCTTTGAGCTGTCGCCAAAGCTGGGTTCCCGACAGTTCCCCCCGCAGTAACTGTTGATAAAGGCGAATGGTTTGGATCACCGTTTGGGGGGATTCCTGCAAAAACTCCAGCCGAAACTGGCGTAGGCCCAAATCTAGCAACTCTGCGACGGATTCCGCCCCCGTTTGGGCTGTGGCATTAAAAACCGTATTGCGACAGCCCGCATCGGCCTGGAGGGGATGTTCTCGCCCCGTGCGATCGCGTAACTTGACGCTGTACTGCTCACAGGGTCGCCCACAGTCGCGGAAATCCTTCCCTTCCGAGAGAAAAGCACAGAAAACACAGTGCTCCATGTGGAACATGGGCATATGCTGGTGAATGGTCACCTCTAGCCACTGGGGCGGCGTATGCTGGAGCAGGTCGGTGAGTTGGTGGTGGTTGAGGTCGTAGGATGCGGTCAGCCGTTCGAGGCCAAAGCGATCGTGAAAGTAAGCGGCGGTGAGTGGATTGGCGATATTGAGGGAAAAGTCACCAATACAGCGAGTTTGGCCGACATCAGCGCCACGATCGCCGTCCTGGGTTCTGAAATACTCCAGGTGGTCATAGTTGCGCACCAAGTAGCCATCAGCCCCACAGCGCCGCACTTGGTCCAAAATCCAGACCTCTTTAGGTTTGGTAATGCGGGGCGGAGCCACAAAGATGTGGATGGGGTGCGGGGCGGAACTCGCCGATCGCACACGGGCGACAACCTCTGGGTATTGGCGGGGGTCTTCTAGCTCACAGTAGAGCGTAGAAATATCCAGGGTCAAGGCCGCTTCCAATTGCGCGAGATTACGGACTAAAACCCGCAATTCTGGAGGATGATCAGGGGCTTGAGAGAATCGAGGGGGGTGATCTACGGCACTGGTTCGGTCTGAAGCGTCCTGAGATCCGGTAAAGCCTGCGACCTGTGACTCAAACGCTCCGGTTGACGAAGGTGCAGCCGTTCCAATCTTCGGCGTAAGATCTTGCCAACAAGCCCGATCGTTGAGGGTCCAAGCACGGGGCTGGCGACGCTGCTGTTCCAACCGGTCCACCACTTCCCGCCGCAGTCGGTTGAGTTCCTTGACGGGGAGTAAACTGAGGCCATCGAGGTCTGTGGTCAGGGAATCCAGGTAAAACGGGGTGTTGCCAAGGCGGCCTAGCTGCTGGCGCAGCCGATCGTCGTCTAGGGGCTGATTGCGGGCTGCTTCTAGGGGTTGTTGGGACTGAACCGTGATGCAGTGGCCTTGGTCGTCGGTTGCTGTAATCACCAAGGGTTGGCCACAGTGGCCTTGGGCGTGGAGGTGGAGGGGGCGCTGATATTGGGGCGTTTCCTGGCGATAGGTTTGGTGAATGCGCTTATCAAAGTCAGGATCGCTGGTTTTCCAGACTTTATCCCCCGATCGTATCTGTCGCAGGTCTAGGCTCCCCTGTCCAAAGGTTAGTAGGACTCCCTGGGGATGGTCCTGTACGCCGTAGATTCGCCCTCCCTGTTCAGGCCGATCGGGCTGGCCCCGATCGAACACCACCCCATCCCCTGCCTTGACTGGCTTTTCTGCTCGAATCACAATTCCCTGGCGGGTAATGCTCTGCACTTGGCCCAAGTACACCCCCCGCTTTTTGCCAAACTGGCCATGGACTAGGGTTTGATTATCGATTCCCTCGAACCAGCCCGTTGAGAGACCACGGGAGAAGGCCATTTCTAGGTCATAGCGGTCTGATTCAGGGTTATGCTGCCCCTCACCCCAACCCCTCTCCCTAGGGTAGAGGGGCTTTTGCCCAAGCTGACTCTTCTCCCCCTCGCCTGTGCTGGGAGAGGGGGTCGGGGGGTGAGGGCGATGCGTTTCCCCTTCGCCTGTGCTGGGAGAGGGGGCCGGGGGGTGAGGGCTAGCCAAACGATCGATCGCCTGCCGATAGACCCGTGTCACCGCTGCCACATACTCCGGAGCCTTGAGCCGCCCTTCAATTTTGAGGCTGGCCACCCCCGATCGTAGCAGTTGGGGCAGCACTTCTAGCCCGGATAAGTCCTGGGGACTCAATAAATAGCGCCGATCGCCCAAATCCTTAACCTCACCCTCCACCACTAGCTCGTAGGGCATCCGACAGGCTTGGGCACATTCCCCGCGATTGGCCGATCGGCCCCCCAAACTCTCGCTGGTGAGGCACTGGCCCGAATAGGCAACACAAAGGGCACCGTGGACAAAGACTTCTAGGGGCATGGCGATCGATCGCGGGTTTTGGCGATCGTCTTGGGGACTTTGGGCGCGATCCTGGAGCCGCTCCTGCATTTGGCTTTGAATCTTCTCAATTTCGCCCAGGGAACACTCCCGCGCCAAAACCACCAAATTACAGCCCAATTCCTCCGCAAAGGCCACCCCTGCGGCGCTGGTAATGGTCATTTGGGTGGAAGCATGGATTGGGAAGTCTGGGGAAAGATGGCGAATGAGGCGACAAAGGCCCACATCCTGCACGATCGCCGCATCAACCCCCGCTGTAATTAGGGTTTTGAGGTACTGCTCAACCTGGGGCAGCTCATCGGTGAAAATCAGCGTATTTAAGGTGACATAGCCCCGCACGCCCCGCTGGTGTAACCAAGCCATCAGGTCCGGTAAATCTGCCTGACTGAAATTTTCGGCCCGCATCCGCGCATTGAAGAGATCTAAGCCGAAATAAATTGCATCGGCTCCATTTTCGATCGCAGCCTTGGCACACTCCCAGTTTCCCGCTGGTGCGAGGAGTTCGGGGCGGGTTTGGGGGGTGGGGGAATCAGGGCCGTGTGCAGTGGGCAGAGCAGGGCGAGGAACAGCGGGGGTAGCCATGGCAGAGGATAGACGTAGGGGCAAATCAAAGGCTGCTCTGGATTTTAACGTAACTTCCGTAAGAGAATGGACAACAGTGGCACAAGCCAACCTAGTTCGCTTGTGGGCTGGACCTCTGGCCCGCCCTGTTCCGCAACCCTAAGAGATAGGGAGCATCCCACTTTAGCGATTTAACCAATCTGGTGGGGGCAAACCCCCCGTGGTTGCCCTGCCCAACAACTTTGATCGGGGCCAAAGAGGGTCGGCACGGGGGCACGACCCCTACCCCGATTCTTCCAAAGTGGGATGCACCCAAGAGATACGCCTGATTCCGATCGATCCCGATTCCCCAATTCCTTAATTCCTTGCACCGCCGCGCCCCTAACTACTGAATGCACTCTGCTAAACTCCCCTTTAAGTTTTGGATCATTGCATCCATTGCCTTTATCAACTCTTTGAGTTTTACCTAGGGGTATCGCATTAATTTTGTATCCAATGTACTTGACAACAAGTAGACTG
>JBMTWK010000482.1:0-3361 GCA_049452395.1 Prochlorothrix sp.
GGAGCAAGTAAACCTTACCCCATAGCTTGGCTAGAGCTGAGTTTCAGCTTGAATCGCCGGGTGCATCGCACTGGTGCAAAAGGACAGCCGGTCCGGCTATCCCACAGTAGAGAATCTTGTGGGAGGAGCCTTACTAGCCCATTCACCGTGAGATGCTCCCGAATTGCCTCAAAGCAAGAGCTTTATCCCTTGACGCAGACCACCTGTTTGAGGGTGGCGACAACTTCCACCAAGTCGGCTTGGCTTGCCATAACCGCCTCGATCGGCTTATAAGCCCCCGGAATTTCGTCTAAAACGCCGGAATCTTTGCGACACTCGACCCCTTGGGTTTGGGCGATGAGATCATCCAGGGTAAAGGCTTTTTTAGCCTTAGTGCGAGACATGGCCCGACCGGCCCCGTGGCTACAGGAGCAGTAGCTCACCTCACAACCCTTGCCCTTGACGATATAGGACTTCGCCCCCATGGAGCCGGGGATAATGCCATAGTCTTCGGTGCGGGCGCGGACGGCCCCTTTGCGGGTGACGTAAACTGACTCGCCGTAGTGGGTTTCCTGCTCGGCGTAGTTGTGGTGACAGTTGACCGACAGCAGCGGTTTAATGGCCTTGCCCCCGGCCAAATGCTGCTCCAGGATGCGCTTAAAGCGGGCCATCATCACCTCGCGGTTGGTCCGGGCGTAGTTCTGTGCCCACTGGAGGTCATGCCAGTAGCGATCGAACTCCGGCGTTTGGGCCACAAAGTAGGCCAGATCGGGATCGGGAAGCTTAGTTTGGGAGAGTTTTGCAAGGTCACGGGCCGTTTTAATGTGGTTTTGGGCCAACATATTGCCAATATTGCGGGAACCAGAGTGCAACATCAGCCAGACGTTTTCTTCCTCATCCAGGCACACTTCTAGAAAATGGTTGCCCCCACCGAGGGATCCCATTTGCCGCAGGGCTTTTTTCTCTAGGTGTTGTACGCCGGGATGGAGGTCTTTGAACGCCTGCCAGCCTTGCCAGTTGTAGACGGTGGTTTCCACGTCTTTGTTTTGGTCGAACCCCACCGGGATCGCGGCTTCAATGTCCTGGCGAATTTTTTTGAGTTTGCCCTCTAGACGATCGGCCTTGAAGGGCAGCTTGATGGCTCCCATGCCGCAGCCAATGTCCACCCCCACCGCAGCGGGAATAATGGCATCTTTAGTGGCCACGACCGAACCAACGAGGGCACCCTTGCCGAGGTGAACGTCGGGCATCAGGGCGACGTGCTTGTAGACAAAGGGCAGGGAAGCGACGTTTTTGGCCATGGCCGTTTCAGCATGGCCGAGGTCGTGGTTGGCCCAGGATAAAACGGGGGCGGCTTGGGAAAATTGTAGTTCTTGGTAAGGCATAAAGCGGGACGCTCCGGGGCGTTAAGGGTGATCCCATCCCAGGGGATGATCGGTCCCTGTGTTGCTGGTGATGAATCGCGGCGTTAACCCACAGGGAGGTTATGGGGTCGATCGCACTTGGGCGATCGTGGGGGGTGCGATCGTAAACTGAGCAACTGACATGGCATTTCCTAACAAGTTCGACCTTGTGGCTTACGACTCAGCCCAGCCTATACTACAAACATAATACAAGTCAAGTTCTAAATGCTCCCCGCCCCCCTCGTTCCCTCCCGAACACGCCCCCCTCGTTCCCACGCTCCGGCGTGGGAATGCCTCCCGGACGCTCTGCGTCCCTTCCCAAGTCTCCTCCTTGAGACCCTCTTCAATAAGCCGTAGCGGTAGAGGGCGCTGGAGCGCCCCAGAGGAGTTCCCACGCAGAGCATGGGAACCAGAAATGTCGTTTCTCCCCCTCGCCTGTGCTGGGAGAGGGGGCTGGGGGGTGAGGGGCCGTCAAACTCACGTTAAGCAACCAACAACAAAACCCCCCGCAGGGCGGAGGGTTCGGGAAAATAAGGAGGTTTGGGGCAGGCTCAGGGGGGATGAGCTAGGCCAACTTAAGCCCCCGCCATTTCCGTTAAATCTGCGAGCCGCTGGGAGGTGTAGCCCGTCCCGCGCACGGTGATAATTAGCTCTGGATTGCGGGGATCGGCCTCCAATTTGGCCCGTAATCGTGCAACATACACATCCACCACCCGTAAATCTGCCGCACGGCGGGGGGGATAGCCCCACAGTTCCTGAAGGATATCGGCACGGGGGATGGTTTCGCCGGGATTGCGAAAGAGCATTTCCAGCAAACTGAATTCGGTATAGGTGAGGGGCACCCGCTTGCCTTCCCGGAAGACCTGCCGTCGGTTGGTGTCAATTTCCACACAGCCGACCTGGATAATGCCCTGGGGCACTGCGGTTGAGACGTGGTTGTCATCCACCCGCCGCAGAATGGTATTGATGCGAGCTTCTAGTTCCTTGGGTGAGAAGGGCTTGGCGAGGTAGTCGTCGGCCCCCAGATCTAGGCCCGTGATGCGATCGGCGATCGTACTCAAGGCCGACAGCATGATGATGGGTACATCAGACTCCTGGCGAAGCTTACGACAGACCCCATAGCCGTCGAGTTTAGGCAGCATGATGTCTAGGACGATCAGGCTAGGCTCCTCTTTGTGATACACCTCCAAGGCTTCTTCACCATCGGACGCAACCACGACCTCGTAACCGGCCATGGTTAAGCGAGTCGTTAAAATACGGCGGACAGCCGCCTCATCATCAACAATTAATATCTTTGCCCGGTAGGCGGTCTCACCTTTGGATTGATAGCTAGCCATCGGCAACAGGCAGTTTTACTAACAAAAGTTTTTAGTCTGTAGCTAATTGTAACAATAGGCGGTCGCTTCCGGGAAAGAACTCTAGCTGAATCGTAAAAGGCCGGTGGTTGAGCGGGAAAGGGCTAGAGCATAACCAGGCGGGCCATGGTTTCTAAGCCTTGGGTGAGGGGGTGGTCTGTGTGGCGGGTGACGAATAAATCGGCGCTGGCGAGGGACATCATGCGGGTGGAGTGGGGCAAGACGCTGGCGACGGTGAGGCCGTAGGCTTCTTCGAGTTTGGCTTTGAGTTTGTCGCTGTCTAGGGTTTTGGGGGCGGGGTTCACGACGAGGAGGCAGCGGGGGATTTGGATCTGTTGGGCGATTTGGATGCTGAGGGCGGTGCCGGGGTAGTCCTGTTGGTCGGGCCGGAGGATCAGGAGGAGGACTTGGCTGGGGGCGATCGCCTGCCAAATGTTGCCGCCAAAGCCTGAGGGCGTATCCACAAATAAATAGTCCAGCTTGAGCGCCTGCCCCAGGGCGGTGATGGCCGTTTGCAGTTGTCCTAAAACCTGGGGATCCAGGGTGAGGGGTTGGGCGAGGTGGGCGACGGGATCGGCGGGGGGTTCGGTCAGGGCGGGGGCAGAGGGGGCGGGGGGTGGCTCG
>JBMTWK010000483.1:0-3357 GCA_049452395.1 Prochlorothrix sp.
ATTGTTGGCTGAGTCCCAAGGGCAGATGCAGGGGGAATGGTGGGGGTGGGATCAACCAAGGTGTCTTGGAAGGGCGAGATATTGACGGATCCACGCAGAAAAACGGGGTTGATTTGGGCGGCTCTGGCGATAATTTCAATGATTTCAGGGGCTAGCCATCCCCGTAGTGCAATAATTTCCCCAATTCGATAACCTGTTGCTGCTTGGTCGTAAAGGGCAACTTCCACATGGGCCGGGGTGAGTAACTTAGCCGCTACAAGGCGCTGCCCTAGGGGTTGGTGTTGGGTTGCGGCGGGGGTCCGATCGGGCAGAGGGTCGGGAGTGCGAGTTGTCATATTTTGTAAGCCGAGCAAGAAAGTCTAAAGCGATGAGACACCCTGTCCCAGCTTACAGAACTCCTATCCGCAATCCGGACACTGCCCGCAAAGCGCGTTGCAGGCTTAACGCGAGGGATAAACCAAAACCCCCCACCCTTGCTCTCTTTCCCAAGGTGGGCAGGGACTTGGAAGGGTTTCGCCTGCTCTTTGGGGGTTGGGATTGGGGGATGGGGGGTTGGGATGGGGGACCTGATTAGGGAGCCGATTAGGGGGCCGATTGCAAATCGGCGATCCCAGGGAGATGTTTTTGGGGTTTGCGCGATTTGATGGGGGTTGCGATTAGGGGGCCGATTGCAAATCGGCGATCCCAGGGGGGTGCTTTTAGGGGGTTGGGGCGACGGCTTCAACGGGGCGTTCGCTGAGTTGACGGCCTCGGCTGTTGGGTTGGGCTAGCAGGGAGGTTTCCAGGTAGGAAATGGCGCGGCTGTAGTGGGGATCGGAGGCGGTGCCGATGCTGCTGGGATCTTGGGCTAGTTGTTGCTGTTCTCGGCGGCTGAGGCTGACCTCGACATCGGGCATAACCCCTTTTTTGCTAATGTCGGTGCCGTTGGGGGTGTAGTAGTGGGCGATCGTGACGGCAATCCCGGAGCCATCGGAGAGAGGATGGAGGGACTGAACCAGGGCTTTGCCGTAGGTTTGGCTGCCGATGATGGTGGCGCGGCGGTTGTCCTGGAGGGCACCGGCTAGGATTTCGCTGGAACTGGCGGAGTTATGGTCCACCAGGATGACCAGGGGAAGATCGGTGAGGGCGGTGTGGTTGGCCCGCAGTTCTTCGCCGTGGCTGTCGCGATCGACGGTTTTGACGATCGTGCCAGAATCTAGCCACATCCGGGCAATATCAATGCTGGCGTACAATAATCCGCCCGGATTGCCCCGCAGATCCAGCACATAGGCTTGGACTTTATCGTCCGCTAGGGTGCGAATGGCATCGCGCATTTCCCGTGCGGCGTGGGAGGTGAACTGGCTGAGGTGGATATAACCAATGCGGTTATTGCCTTCTTGCTTAATGCTGTAGTGGACGCTGGGAATTTTAATGCGTGCCCGACGGAGTACCACTTCAAACTCCCGGCCTTCACGGGCCAGTTTGAGGGTGACATCGGTGCCAACTTCGCCTCGGATGAGGTTAGCGGCTTCTCCTGCGTCAAGTCCTAGGGTGGGTGTGCCGTCAATGGCTAGCACCCGATCGCCGCTTTTAACCCCTGCGGCCATGGCCGGGGAGTTTTCGATCGGCTCCTCAATAAAAATCAGCCCCGTCACCTCATCGGCCCGGAGGCGAATCCCCACCCCAGATAATTCACCGCTGGTTTGGTTGGTGAGGGCTTGGTATTGCTCTGGATCCATGAAGCGGGTGTAGGGATCTTCCAGCTCTGCCAAGGCTTTGCGGAGGGCGCTGTAGGTTGCTTCCGGCGAAGCATACTCACGCTCCAGTAAGTCCTCTCGAATGGCGACCCAGTCCTTTGCATTAAAGCTGGGGTCTACATATTCTCGGTAAACAATCTGCCAAGCCTCATCCAGAATTACTTTGGGGCTATCTTCCCAAGCCGCACGGACAGACGAACTAAAGCCAGGTAAAAACAGGGACGCAGTTGCAGAGGTTAAAAAGACACCGCCACAGAGGGCAAGGCGGGCTAAGTTCGGGAAAGGCAGTTTGGTCATGGGCGGTTCTAGGCTTGACGGGCAGTTCGGAATGGTGGGGAGAAGGGAACCCAGGGAACTGAAGCAAAACGGCGAATTGCGGCCAATGGGCTTAGCTCACGGTGGCATGGGCAAGCTGTGGCCGGGGCAAGCTGTGGCCGGGGCAAGCTGTGGTATGAGCAAGCAACCCGTCTAAGCCAGCCCCGTATCGGCTGATCTGCGCCCGGTTGCAACGCTTACTGATCCAGACAGCTCCGCTGATCCTAAGTATGGTGGGTGATTCCTGAAGGCTACAGGCAGAACTATGACAGTTCCAAGAGTGGCCTCTAGCTTTAGAGGATCTAGTAGGGGTCGTGCCCCTGTGGCTCCCCTCTTTGGCCCAAAACTAGGGCAACCACGGGTTTGCCCCTACCCGATCGGTTCAATCGCTAAAGTGGGATACTCCCGCTGAAGGTGAGTTTACGGTAGGCGTTTAAGCTTGGCTGAAGGGCTATACAAGATAGGATTCCCTTGGGTTGTTCCCATTGTGCCACAGGTTTTTCAAGGACTGGTACTTTTACGGACCTCGACCCGGATTGTTTCCTTGTAGCGGCTTCTTCTGCGCTGGGACAAGGTTGCTTTACAAAACTTTGTATACAGCGCTGAATCATGGGGGCTAGGGCAGTTTAGTGGCGATAAAGGTGCGGTGGCGGGGGCCATTGGGGCTGAGGTGGACTGTCCGTAATCCTGCGGTTTCGGCGGCGGTGGCGAGGTCTAGCCCAAAGTATTGATCGAGGTAGGGTTCTGTACTTTTCAGGAGGGTGAGGACATAGGGCGGGAGTTTTTTGACAAATTCACAACTGGGGTTCATGTCCATGATGGCGATGTGGCCTCCGGGTGTGAGGAGGCGCTGGGCTTCTTGGAAGATGGCTTGGGTGATGGCTTGGGGCAGTTCGTGGACGACGAGGCAGAGGGAGATGAAGTCGAAGCTTTGGTCCGGGAGGCCCGTGTTTTCTGCGGCGGCGTGGACCCAGGTTAGGGTGTGTTGCTGTTGCTGGGCTTGGTATTGGGCAACGGCGAGGAAGTAGGGGGACAGATCGAGGCCGGTGAGGTGGGCGGCGGGGAAACAGGCTTGGAGGGCGAAGGTGCTGAGACCGGCTCCGCAGCCGAGGTCAAGGATGCGCTGGGGGGGGTGGGGCAGGTGGGCGGTGAGGGTTTCGTGGTAGAGCGATCGTAGTTTTGTGTCGCCTTCAACCCCTAATTCGGGCCAAATTTTGGCATGGACGGCACGGGAGGCCGATTCTACTTCCAAGGCGGGTAACCAGCCGAGGTTACCTTCGTCGTAGCCGTGGAAGGAGGTGACGTA
>JBMTWK010000484.1:0-3355 GCA_049452395.1 Prochlorothrix sp.
GGGCGATGCAGAGCGGAAGCTTGCGGTTTTTGGGGCAGGAACTGCTGGGGGCGACGAATCAGCAGCGGCTCTGGGTGCGGCGGCAGACGGGTTTTATTTTCCAGGCCCATAATTTGCACCCCAATTTGACGGCACAGGAGAATGTGATGATGGGGTTGGAGGTGCAGGGGCGATGGAGCCGATCGGAGATGGCGGAGCGGGCGATCGAGGCGTTGGCCCATGTGGGGCTGGGCGATCGGGGGGGGGCGTTTCCTCGGCAGTTGTCGGGGGGGCAGAAGCAGCGGGTGGCGGTGGCGCGGGCGGTGGTGAGTGGGCCACAACTGATTTTGGCGGATGAGCCAACGGCGGCGTTAGATAGTATTTCGGGGCGGGAGGTGGTGGTTTTAATGCAAAAGCTGGCGCGGGAGCAGGGTTGCACGGTGTTGCTGGTGACCCATGACGATCGGATTTTGGACGTGGCCGATCGGATTTTGTCTCTAGAGGATGGCCATCTGTGCGATTAACCTAGGATCGGGCAATCTCAACCGGGATCGGGCACTTGCACTGCCCTTCTTCGTCAATTGCGGGGGATTGGAGGTTTTTGCTTTGCGGGGATTACAAATCCCAGATCCCAGGGATTTCAGGTAATTTTAACCGGGATCGGGCAGTTGCACTGCCCGTCTTCGTCAATTGCGGGGGATCGGAGGTTTTTGCTTTGCGGGGATTACAAGTCCCCGATCCCAGGGTTTCTAGTAGGTTTTCCTGGAAATGATTTAATCTTGCAATAAAGCTTGTAAATCAGCCTCGGAGATTACTTTAACCCCTAAATTCTGGGCTTTAGTCAGTTTAGACCCTGCTGCCTCTCCAGCTAGCAAATAGTCTGTCTTTGTACTCACCGAGCCAGTCACCTTGCCCCCTGCTTGTTGGATTAAAGCCTTGGCTTGATCGCGGCTGAGGTTGGGCAGAGTGCCGGTAATGACAAAGGTTTTGCCCTGGAGGGGTTGGGTTGGGGCGGTTTTGGTCGCGGTATCGGGGGCGGGGGCAGCTTGGGCTAGTTGGAGACCCGCTTGGGCGAGACGATCGATCAGCACCCCATTACTGGGCACCTGGAACCAATGATGGACCGATCGGGCGATTTCTTCACCCATGCCATAAATTGCGGCGATCTCCTCAGGGCTAGCCTGTTGTAGCGCCTCCACGCTGGGAAACTGCTGGGCCAGTACTTGGGCATTCACACTCCCCACATGGCGGATACCTAAACCATAGAGAACCCGATCCCAGGGCCGCTGTTTTGAGCTTTCGATCGCTGCAATCAGCTTTTGGGCCGACTTTTGCCCCATTCGCTCCAAACCCATCAGAGCCGACTCCTGAAGATCATACAAATCCGCCACCGACTGCACCACCTGCTTACTCACCAACTGCTCCACCAACTTTTTGCCCATCCCGTCAATATCCAAGGCATCGCGGCTAACCCAGTGCAACACCGACCCCCGCAGCAGAGCCGGACAGGAACCGTTAATACAGCGAGTTGCGGCTTCTTCCTGGCTCTGGACCACGGGTTGGCCGCATTCTGGGCAATGGCTACACATCACCACTGCTTCCGCCTTTGGAGGCCGCAATTTTGGCAGGACTTTGACCACTTCGGGAATGATTTCCCCCGCCTTGCGGACAATGACGGTATCGCCGAGGTGGAGGTTGAGTTCGGCAATGCGATCGCGGTTGTGCAGCGTCGCACGGGCTACCGTTGTGCCCGCCAACTGGACTGGCTCCAACTCGGCGACGGGGGTAATTGCGCCAGTGCGCCCGACTTGGAAGGTGACCCCATTGAGGCGGGTGGGGACTTCTTCGGCGGGGTACTTGAGGGCGATCGCCCAGCGGGGAAACTTTTGGGTAAAGCCCAGGGCAGCTTGTAGGGGCTGGGAATCTAGCTTAACCACGACTCCATCGGTCATATAGGGCAGATCACGACGTTTTTGGTCCCAATCCTGAAAAAATTGCTGCACTGCGCCCAGATCCGCTACACTGCCCCGGTGGGGATTGACCCGAAAGCCCATCCGTTGCAGGGCCGCTAAGCTCTCGGTTTGACTGCTAATTTCGCCTAAATCGGTCTGACTTAGGTCTGTTCTCTCTGGAAATTGGAGGGTATAGGCAAAAAAGTCTAGTTTCCGCTGATCGACGATGCGGGAGTCTAACTGGCGCAGGGTTCCGGCGGCAGCGTTGCGGGGGTTGGCAAAGGGGGCTTCTCCGGCTTGTTCCCGCTCTTGGTTAATGGCCTTGAAGGTGTCTAAGGGCAAAAAAGCTTCGCCGCGTATTTCAAGGCGATCGGGGGGATTCTGGAGATTGAGGCGCAGGGGAATCGATCGAATGGTCTTCACGTTTTGGGTAATGTCTTCGCCCCAAGTGCCGTCTCCCCGTGTGGCCCCCCGCACCAAGATTCCCCGCTCATAGCTGAGGGCCAAGGCCGATCCATCAATTTTTAGTTCGCAAACATAGCCGGACTGGGGCGGCTCTCGATCGGGGTGGTTACTCTGCCAGTGCCGCCGCCAGCGATCGTCCCATGCCTGGACTTCCGCTGCATTAAAGGCATTTTCAAGGCTATAGAGTGCAATTTCATGCTTAACGGAGGTAAAGCCTGCAACGGGCCGCTCTCCAACGCGCTGGGTCGGGCTGTCGGGGCTAATGAGGTGGGGGTGGGCCTGTTCTAGGTCTTGGAGTTCCCGGTAGAGGCGATCGTAAACGGAGTCCTCCAGGGTGGGGTTGTCGAGGGCGTAGTAGGCGTAGCTCGCGTCTTGGAGCAGGCGGCAGAGTTCGCGAATGCGATCGGCGATCGGGTCGGTTCCGAGGTCGGAGGGGCGATCGATCGGGTTTTCGGTGAGATTTAAGCCGATTTGTGCTGGGTTGGGGTCTGGGGTGGGCTGGGGACGGGGTTGTTTTTTCTGACCTGCTGCCATGGTTTTTTCCCTCACGGTTGAAGCTGGATGAGTCAGTCTAGGGCTATTCTTCCCTTTTATGGGCCGATCGGAATCCGCCGTCTTCTGGAGCTATTTTGGATTGGTTCAGGGGTCGAGCGAGAACCCTGGGTTCTGGGGTGGGGTGGTCTGTAGCTGGGGAGAAGGCTGGGTGACTGGGGGGGTAGAAAAAATGATTTGGTTTTTCTGGGTAAACCTGCCTCTACGGGATTTAGAAAATGGTATGAGGTTATAGGGGCGTATAGTGTTCATCTTGAAGCCAATTTAGGGGATTTTGAGTAATATAAAGGCGGATACGATCGAGATCGTCTTGGTTCCTAACAATATGCTCGTAGTAGTCACGTTGCCATACGGGTATTTTTGTCGCTTGTCTTGCTCGATTAATCTGTCGTGCTGAGAACGTCTTA
>JBMTWK010000485.1:0-3309 GCA_049452395.1 Prochlorothrix sp.
GGGTCGATAATCGATAAATCAAATTATTATTCTTGACATTTAGAAATAAACAATCCTGAGGCTGTCTAGGTTAAGTTTAGGGTTATGAAGCAATAGTCAAGCAATCTTAAGCAATGCTACAAGTTCAGTAAGTTCTTATCTGGGTTCGATCGTAAGTTGCCAATTTGTCAAGGGATTAAAATCGCTTTTCTCAATAAAGTTTTAAGCTTTGGGTTAAGAATATTAATACTCAGGAGAGGAAGATTCAGTCGCGATGGGGTTCGGTTGGGGTAGGCATTTTCCCCCGATCGCAGGGGAACGAGGAACAACGGCTTCCTGGTCTGGATCGACGGACCGCTGCTGGGGTGGCACGGGGGCATAATCCTAAGCCATATAATGGACCCAGGGAACTCAGATGGAGACCCGCCCGCCTTATCTAGCCCACCGCACCTCATTCCCTATGATCACGACCCCTATGATCACGACTGTTTCTGCTCCCCCAACCTCTGCACCGCCCGCCTCGCCCGCCCCGCCTGTGACAGCAGAGTCCCCCGCGTCCACCGCTCCCGCCCCCCGCGATCGGACCTGCTTAAGCACCGAACAATACCTCGCCCAAGAACGCCATGCTGACCACAAAAGTGAACTAATTAATGGAGTCCTCTTCCCTATGGCCGGTGCTTCTGCCAACCACAATCGGATTGTGACCAATTTGTCTCGCCTGCTTCCCCTTGAAACCGATCGAGCCATCTTTGACCTCTTCATTGGCGATATGCGGCTAGGGTTACCGGATCGTCCCACCTATACCTATCCCGATATTCTGGTGGTGCGGGGAACTCCCCAGTTCCAGAGCGAGAGCGAGACAGAGGTCTTGAATCCCTGTTTGATTGTGGAAGTGCTGTCTAAATCTACCTCTGACTACGATAAAGACGATAAATTCCGGCTTTATAAGACAATTCCCAGCCTAGAAGAATATATTCTCGTGAGCCAGACGGAATATGCGGTGTCTCAGTATATTAAACAGGACGATCGCCGCTGGTTAATTCAGGACTGGATCGGCCTAGATGCGACCTTGGAACTCCCTGCCGTTGGGGTCTCCCTTGCCCTTGCGGATCTCTACAAACGGGTCACCCTAGAGCCAGTCGCAACACCATCCGAAGCACCGTTCGCAGCACCGTCTGAAGCACCATCTGACAAAAATGCCTAGCTTTGGTTGAGGACGGTCTCCCATGGGGGATAATGGGAAAGTTTTGTAAGTTGTAACCTTAGTAACGCTAAAGGGCTGACCCGGAAATCATGCGAACCCACTATTGCGGCGATGTGCGTGCCGAACATCTGGACCAAACTGTTACCCTGTGTGGCTGGGTCGATCGCCGCCGGGATCATGGGGGCGTGATCTTTGTGGATTTGCGCGATCGCAGTGGCGTGGTTCAAATTGTTAGCGACCCGGAGCGAACCCCCAACTCCTATGGCAACGCCGATAAACTGCGCAATGAATATGTGGTCAAGGTTGTAGGCCGGGTGAGCCAGCGGCCCCCGGAGTCTTTGAACCCGAAGCTGCCCACGGGGGAAATTGAAATCTACGCCGATCGCATTGAAGTGCTCAATGCCGTGCAAGGCCAGTTACCGTTCCAGGTTTCCAGTAGCGATCTAGACAACACGCGAGAAGATCTGCGTCTGAAGTACCGTTACCTGGATCTGCGGCGGGAGCGCATGGCTCAAAATCTACAGTTGCGCCATCGCCTGATTAAAGCTATCCGGCGCTATCTGGAAGATGTGGAGCATTTTATTGAGGTAGAAACGCCGATTTTGACCAAATCCACCCCAGAAGGGGCGCGAGATTATTTGGTGCCGTCGCGGGTCAATCCGGGGGAGTGGTTTGCGTTGCCCCAGTCGCCGCAAATCTTTAAGCAGTTGCTGATGGTGGCGGGCTGCGATCGTTACTACCAAGTTGCCCGCTGTTTTCGGGATGAGGACCTCCGGGCCGATCGTCAGCCGGAATTTACGCAATTGGATATGGAAATGAGCTTTATGGACCAGGAAGAGATTCTGGACCTGAATGAGAAGCTAGTTTGCCATATTTTCAAGACCGTGAAGGGCATTGAGTTACCGCGCCCCTTTCCCCGGTTGACCTATGCGGAGTCGATGGATCGCTACGGCACCGATCGGCCTGATACGCGCTATGGGCTGGAGTTGGTCGAGGTTTCCGATGTGCTGGCCAACAGTGGCTTTAAGGTTTTTTCGCGGGCGGTGGCAGAGGGAGGGATTCTCAAGATTTTGCCGATTCCGGGCGGAAATGAGGTGATTTCCAATGTTCGGATTAAACCGGGCGGTGATTTGCACCGAGAAGCGACGGAAGCGGGGGCCGGAGGTTTGGCCTATATCCGGGTGCGGGATAATTTTGAGCTGGATACGATCGGCGCGATTAAGGACAACCTGACCGAGGAGCAAAAGCAGGAAATTCTGCAACGCACAGGGGCGCAACCGGGTTGGCTGCTGCTCTTTGGGGCTGGGGCGGCGGATATCGTCAATAAGTCCCTCGATCGGGTGCGGCAGTTCCTGGCGCGGGAGTTGGGCCTGATTCCGGAGGGGGTCTTTAATTTGCTCTGGATTACGGACTTCCCCATGTTTGAGTGGAATGCCGAGGAGAAGCGCCTGGAAGCCCTGCACCACCCTTTTACGGCTCCTTTCCCCAGCGATCGGGCTGATCTCAAGACTGCCCGCGCCCAAGCTTACGATATCGTCCTCAATGGCTATGAAATTGGTGGCGGTAGCTTGCGCAACTACCAGCGGGATGTGCAAATGGAGGTGTTTGAGACGATCGGTCTCACGCCAGAGGAAGCCCAGGAAAAGTTTGGCTTTTTAATGGAGGCTCTGGACTACGGCGCGCCGCCCCACGGGGGAATTGCCTACGGCATCGATCGCTTGGCAATGTTGCTAGCCGATGAGGATTCGATCCGCGATACGATCGCTTTCCCCAAAACTCAGCAAGCCCGCTGTCTGCTGACGGATGCTCCCTCTGGGGCCGATGCACGGCAATTGAAGGAGCTATTTGTAGCCTCCACCGTCAAACCCAAGGTTAAGGCCGAAGACTAGACTGAATCTGCCCATCTATCTGAGTTTTAAAACCGTAGGGGCAGGTTTTTGGGACAATCTTGGCCACTAACCCCGCCACTAACCCCAGAGTGAACTAAACCTGCCCTTTTCTGGCCGATCTCAGTTAACTATCCTCACGTCCCTTAAGGCTGAGGGTCCATCCCACTTTGGACGGGCCAGAGGCCCATCCCACCCAAGAGGTTGTTGTGGGATAGCCGGACCGGCTGTCCATCGGCG
>JBMTWK010000486.1:0-3304 GCA_049452395.1 Prochlorothrix sp.
ACCCTTTCGAGTGCTGTGGGCATCTTGCCCGCAAGGTGAGCGGGACGCTCACACTACTGGTTGGCGGGAGGGAGGTTCTTACTGTAGGGACACCCCCCGTTGTTGTCCTGATTTTGGTCCCAAGCCCTGAATTTTCTCATCCCCAAATCCTCTCCCAGGGCAGGAGAGGGGAGCAAGATCGCTCGTGGGCATGGGAGATTAGGAGATTTTGGGTAAGGCGGGCGGTGCCCACCCTACGGGTTTGATTGGGAGCTTAGGAGGCCAAGGCCGCAGCGGACGATCGCCGCTTGGTGGTGCGGTTGGGGAACTCGGCGCGGGGATCCGGCTGGGGTGCTCCGGTGTTGGCTGCATGACTGGCAGCGTTTTGGGCCGGTGTTTTGGGGGTGGGTGTGTTGGGAGTCGGTGTATTGGGAGTGGATGTGTTAGGAGCGGGTGTGTTCCGGGTTGGTCCCATTTGGGCGGCTGATCCCTGGTGGGCAACCGGCGTTTCTACGGGTTGGATCATGACAATCACCAAGGGGCGGCTTTTTAACTCGCGCCGGAGCCGTTGCTGAAGACCCCGTTCAATTTGGGACTGAATCCCCATCCAGTCAATTTCATGGACTCCGGTGCCATTGCTGTGGGCTTGATGGAAGTCGATACTGCGCTCCTTCAGGACCATTTCAATTTCGCGGGTTGCCCAGGTAATCATCCGCTGGCGATCGCCCGCTAAAATGACACCACGACACTGGACCTCTGGGGGCTGGACCAATTGACCCTGCTGATTGATCAGCGTCATCACCGTGACCATGCCATCCTCGGCCAGTTGCTGCCGCTCCTTGAGGACGTGATCATCAACCATGCCCACTCGCGAGGTATCCACCAGGGCAATTCCGGCGTGAACCCGATCGGTCTTGCGAATACTGTCAGGGCTTAGCTCCACCACATCGCCATTGTCGATAATCACCATGTTTTCGGCGGGAACGCCCATGCTTTGGGCCGTTTTGGCATGTTGCACCAGCATCCGATGCTCACCGTGGACCGGCAGGAAGAATTTGGGGCGGGTCATGGCGATCATCAGCTTTTGATCTTCTTGGCACCCGTGGCCTGAGACATGGACTCCCTTGTTGCGGCCATAGACCACATGGGCACCCTGGCGCATGATCAAGTCGATCGTGTTGACGACGGCGATCGTGTTGCCCGGAATGGGGTTAGCCGAAAAGACCACGGTATCACCCGCCTTAATCTTGACATCCCGGTGTGCGCCATTGGCAATGCGGGTAAGGGCGGCGAGGGGTTCCCCTTGGGATCCCGTGGTTAAGATCAGGAGCTTGTTCTCAGGGATATCGCGAATTTGACGCAGGGAGAGGAACAACTCGTCTTTGCAGCGAATATAGCCGAGGGCACGGGCATGGGCGATCACATTCAGCATCGATCGGCCCAGAACCGCGACAGAGCGGCCATGTTTCTCGGCCAGTTGCAGCAGCATATTAACCCGGTGGACCGAGGAGGCAAAGGTGGTGACCAACAGACGGGCGGGAGCTTCGGCGAAGACACGATCGAGGTTGGGCCACACCGACTTTTCTGAAGGGGTAAAGCCAGGAGTTTCCGAGTTGGTGGAGTCGCTCATGAGGCAGAGCACCCCTTCCTCGCCGTATTGGGCCAGCCGCTGGAAGTCAAAATGCTCCCCATCCACGGGGGTATGGTCAACTTTGAAGTCTCCGCTGTGGATAACAACCCCAATGGGGGTCCGAATGGCGACGGTGAAGCTATCAGCAATGGAGTGGGTATTGCGAATAAACTCCACCTCAAAGAATTTGCCCAGCCGCACCACATCGCGAGGTAACACATTTTTTAAGGTGGTGCGCTTCAGGGCACCGGCTTCCTCCAGCTTGCCTTTAAGGAGGGCCATGGCGAGGCGAGGCCCATAGATGACGGGGATATCAAATTGCTTGAGATGGAAAGAAATTCCCCCAATGTGATCCTCGTGGCCGTGGGTGACGATCATGCCTTGAATTTTGTGGGCGTTTTCTCGCAGGTAGGTCACATCGGGCAAGACAATGTTGACCCCGTGCATTCCGTCCGTGGGAAACCCAAGCCCTGCATCCAGCAGAATAATCTCGTCTTGATATTCAAAGACGCAGGTATTCTTACCGATTTCATGGAGACCACCGAGGGGAATCACTTTGAGGGTGGCTTGTGTTTGAGATTTAGTCATGTAACTCCTGTGAACTGTTAGAAAAGAAAGGTGTAAAAGCTAGGAATCGAAAAAGAACAGAGGGAAAAAGCAAAAACTGGCCTACGATCGGGGCACGAAGCGAGTTAGGACAGGGGGACGTAGGAATCCCGGCTTAAGCCTGCAATGGCTTGGAGGTGGGGGCAGACTGCGGTTCAGGGCGGGGGTGGGGACTGCTGTACCCGTGGGCCATGGGGATTGAACGCTTAGGTTACAGGTCGATCGCGGTCTAACCGTACAGGCCGGTCCAAGGTGCTGCTCAAGGTCAAGGCCAAGATAGTCAAGGTTCAGCCCTGGGGATATGGGGTGGTCCCTGCCCTGGGGGCGACTGGCTCAGGAGCTTTGCAGGGGGGCCAGTTGGGGGCTGTAACGGGCAGGCGATCACTTGGGCTGCTGGGATGGTCCCGCTGCTGTTGGCCTTCGGCCTGTCCTCCCTTTGGCTCTTGCCTAGGGATTGCTGCGGCTCTTGCTCAGGGCATGGCGACTCCCAAACTGGGTGGGTGATGGGGAAAGTCGCCGCAAGGGTGAGATGCTCCCGCTGGGATGACCCAACTCCTGGCAGTCCAGGCAACCTTGTCAACACAGCGAAGGTTGACCCTGGCTTTGGAAACGCTGCTCCTCAATACCGAGGGGGCCAGGGGCTTGGGGGGGGAGGATGATAGTGGGATGGGTTGTGAGGGGTTAAGGGCCAAATAGTGCGAATCAATCGTGTGAGTAAAGTAATGGGGGAAGACTAGCAGTTTGAGGGGGTTGGATTAGGGGAAACTTCGGGGAGGGAAACTTAGGGGTAGGATAGGGGTTTGTTTATATAAGCTTGGGGTTCAAGCCAATAGATACAAGGAAATAATAAGTTGACGTATAGAGAATTTAGACCCGTACTGGGCTGCGTGGGGCAGGGGATGGACCGGATTTAAGACTGGAGGAAAACCCGTGGGTACTCGACCGGGATCTGGGTTTTGGCTACGGGATGCTACCTGAAGGGTAACCGAAGAGGGGATGCTTTGCACAGAATTGTTGTGCTCAAAGCGTCACCCTTGGAGTTTACAAGACTTTAGCAGTAATTCCGGTAAAAGGGGAGAAGGTCAAGAT
>JBMTWK010000487.1:0-3303 GCA_049452395.1 Prochlorothrix sp.
TTATGGGTTATTGCAGGAAAGTTTGTTGGCCCAGGGGCAACCGGAGGCGGCGTTGGAGGCTTCGGAGCGGGGGCGGGCGCGGGCGTTTGTAGAGTTGATGGCTCGTCGCCAGGGGGCTATGGCTTTGGGGCAGTTGCAGCAGGTGGATCCCCCGACGGTGGACCAGATGCGGCGTTTGGCTCAGGAGCAGCGGGCGACGTTGGTGGAGTATTCATGGGTGGGCGATCGTCTGTTAATTTGGGTCATTCAGCCCGATGGGGTGGTGACTTTACGCACCCAAGGTTTACAGAATTTAACGGCCCCCGATCGTCCTAATACTCCCGCTAATGGCAACCCAGGGGGACAAAACCGGGGGGGGAATGGCCTGGAAAGTCTCATCCAGCAACTACGGGACAGCCTCAACCCCGGCACCAATGCCTTTGGCCTGCAAAGTGAGAGTAACCGGGACAGTAACCGGGACAGTAACCCCAATACTAGCCAGAACCCCAGCCAGAATCCTAGCCGCAGTGGTAATGCCCGCGATCGCCTGGAACGAATACGCCAACAGGCCCAAGCCGGTCAACAACGGGATCTCTACCTAGCCGAAGCCTACAACATCCTCATCGCCCCGATCGCCGACCTGCTCCCTCCCGATCCCGATGACCTCGTGATCATAGTGCCCCACCGTAGCCTCTTCCTCGTCCCCTTTGCCGCCCTGCCCACCCCCAACGGCGATCGCCTCATTCAACACCACACCCTCAGCCTAGCCCCCTCCCTCCAAGCCCTCAGCCTGAGCCAGCCCACCCCCCACCCCTTCAACCCCCAGCAAGCCCTGATCGTCTGTAACCCCACCATGCCCAGCTTGCCCCCCGCCCTCGAAGCCGCGCCTCTAACCCTGCAATCCCTCCCCGGAGCCGAAGCCGAAGCCCAAACCATCGGCCAACTCCTGGGGGTGCGTCCCCTGCTGGGGGCAGAAGCCACCGAAGCCACCGTCGTAGATCGCCTGCCCCAAGCCTCCCTGGTTCACCTGGCCACCCATGGACTCTTGGACGAACTAGAAGCCCTGGATCTGGCAGTCCCCGGCGCGATCGCCCTGGCTCCCAACGTCCCCTACGCGGGAGATCTACCCCGGCCCGATGGTCTTCTCACCGCCAGCGAAATTTTAGACCTCCGCCTACAGGCTGATCTCGTCGTCCTCAGTGCCTGCAACACTGGACGGGGCACCCTCACAGAGGATGGGGTGATTGGGTTATCGCGATCGCTCCTCGCCGCCGGAACCCCCAGTGTCCTAGTGTCCCTCTGGGCCGTCCCCGATGCCCCCACCGCCACTCTCATGGTTGCCTTTTACCAAGCCCTCCAAAACCAACCCCCCAACACTCCCGCCCCCAAGGCCCGCGCCCTCCGCCAAGCCATGCTCACCACCGCCGCCGAAACCCCCAATCCCCAGGATTGGGCCGCTTTTTTGCTAATGGGATCCGCCCAATAACCCCTCCCCAGATTTTCACCAAAACCCACCCAATCGTAGGGGCGGGTTTCTCCCCAAACCTAGGACGATCGTCCCAAAACCTCCTAAACCCGCCCTCTTCGGTGCAAGTTGTCGGTTATCCCCAAAATCCAGGACGATCGTCCCAAACCCTTCTAAACCCGCCCTCTTCCGTGCCGATCGCGTGCAGCCTCTTGCTCACCCAATTCCCCTATTTTTATCTTGGCTAACCCCATGGCGATCTCCCACCAACAGTTTCGATCGACCCTCGCCGCCCTGCGGCCCCAACTCCAGGACGATCGGCCCAGCCTTGCCGCTGCCCTGGCCCAACTCCAAGCCCAGTACCACAGCCAAATTTTGCCCGCCCCGGCCCCGGTTGCAGATCCCCTTGCGGCCCGTTTCCAGTCCTTGCAAACGGAAATTGCTAAACAAATGCGGCTGTTGAGTTTGGATGCGATGTTTCTGAAAACGGCACGGCAACCGGAGAAGCGCCTCGATCGGCTGGCGCAAATGCGACAACGGCTGGATTTGCTGGAAAAATATTGTGAGGCGATCGGGGACTTAGACCCGCCTCATTCAGGGTCGCCCCATTAGGCGAATAACGGGTTTCATCGCATAAGGATGTATTAGGAGGGATTCCATGGGAAAAGTGGCAAAACAGCGGCTGGATCTGTTGCTGGTGGAGCAGAATCTGTGTGAGTCGCGGCAGGTGGCCCAGCGGCTGATTCGGGCGGGGGAGGTGAAGGTTAATGATTGCGTGGTGGATAAGCCAGGGACGACGGTGGCGATCGAGGCGACGATCGTGCTGCGCCAGAAGCCGCCCTATGTGTCCCGTGGGGGGGAAAAGTTAGCTAAAGCCTTGGAGACCTTTGGGATTGCGGTGGCCGATCGGGTCTGCTTGGATGGGGGCATTTCCACGGGGGGCTTTACGGATTGTTTACTGCAACGGGGGGCAAAGCAGGTGTATGGGGTTGATGTGGGCTATGGCCAAGTGGACTGGAAGATTCGCACAGATCCACGGGTAATTTTGCGAGAAAGGACCAATTTACGCCATCTTCAACCGGAGGATCTGTATAGCCCCAGTCCTATCCCCCTTGGGGCTGCTAGCCCTAGTTTAAATCCTGACTTCGATCCTGACTTCGATCCTGACTTTAGCCCTGATTTGGATTCTGACGGTCACCGATCGGCAACGCCAGCGGCGATCTGTCCCCTGTGGCCAGACTTTGGGGTGCTTGATCTGTCCTTTATTTCCCTAACCAAGGTCTTACCCGCCTTCTGGGGCTTGCTAGCCGCGCCACGGGAAGCAGTACTCCTAGTTAAGCCGCAATTTGAGGTGGGACGGGAGAATGTGGGCAAAAATGGGGTGGTGCGGGATGCAAAGGCGCAGGCGGGGGCGATCGATCGGGTCTGTCACGCAGCTCAAACCCAAGGCTGGCAGATCCAGGGGCTAACGGCTTCACCGATTACGGGACCAGCAGGAAATGTGGAATATTTGCTGTGGTTACGGTCAGTTGAGGCTGAATCTGAGCCAGAATTGGGGGAGAACCGAGGGGAGGGGTGGCCGATCGATCGGATCCTCAGCCTGACCCAATCCACCTTAAAACAGTTTAAAACCGCCCCAAGCAGCTAACGGTTGCCGGATTCTGGCGGAATTGATCGATTGGCGGCGGCAACCGATGGGAGGGGCTTGGGGCTGTTGTGTTGTAATGGAAGCGATCGATCATTAAGATCGATAAGATCGATTATTAAGATTGTTGCTAGCCATCTGGCAATTCTAGCCAGCCCGTTCTTTTGATTGACCCGATCGGTTAACGAAACGGATTGCAGGGGGGGGGGGGGGG
>JBMTWK010000488.1:0-3294 GCA_049452395.1 Prochlorothrix sp.
CCCGTGACTCCCGTTTCTCGCTGTTTGAAGTTGATCTCAGGCTTGAGGGCGAGCAGATCTTGCACCCGATCGCGCAAAACCTGGGGAGATATCCCCTCCCGGAGCGCTGTCCTGAGATCAACTTGGCCCGTTTCATTGAGCAAACAGGGCCGCAGCCAACCATCCGCCGAGAGCCGCATTCGGTTACAGCGATCGCAGAAACACTCGGACATCTGGCTAATAAAGCCCACCGTTCCCAATGCCCCCGGAATCTGGAACACATCCGCCGGACCCGCCCCCGTGACCTGGCCAGAGGTGATGCCCCAGCGATCGGCAATTTGCTGGCGAATTTGGGCCGAATCCACCCAGCCGCGATCGCCAAATAAGGCCCCATTGCCGATCGGCATAAACTCAATAAAGCGAACATGCCAGCGGCGATCGCGGCTCAAAGCCGCCAAATCCAGCACCTCCCCGTCATTAATGCCCGGAATCACCACCACATTCAACTTCAGCGGGTCAAACCCCACTGCATGGGCCGCTTGGATACCCGCCCAAACCTCCGGCCAGCGCGATCGGCCCCCGTTGGTCCCAATGATTTGGTCAAAGACCTCCGGCTGGAGCGAGTCGAGGCTAATATTGATGCGCCGCAGTCCGGCCCGGTAGAGGGGGGCTGCGAGGTCGGCTAGATAGAAGCCATTGGTGGTGAGGGCCAAATCCTCAACCTCCGGCAGATCCGTCATCTGGTCCACCAGATCGACCAATCCGGGCCGGAGCAGCGGCTCCCCCCCCGTCAGCCGGAAGCGCCGAAACCCCAGGGGGATAAACACCTCCCGCACCAAGGTCAGAATTTCCGGGATCGTCAGCCAATCTTGGCGCAGGGCATAGGCGAGATCTTCCCCCTCTGGGACGCAGTAAAGGCAGCGGAAGTTACAGCGATCGAGGAGGCTAATTCGGAGATAGTCAATGGTAGGCATAGGGTTTAAAAGGGTTAGGCGGAAGAAGGGGGGCGATCGGGGCGCTTAATAGACAGTATGCAGAAAAAAAGCCAGTCTGCATAAAAAAAGCCCCCGTGGGTGGCGGAGGCATCTCGTCAAACGAGGCGGAGGTTTTGCACTCAAAAGCCTGGGGGTTTTGTTCCCAGGGGCAACCCCCACGGGACAGGGGTGGGGACTGCCGGGGTAGGCTAGGTGCCCGGTTTTTTGACGTTGTAGTCTTCGTGGGAGAGGACTTTGTGGGGTTGAATGCCCTCATCGCCATCCCAGCAGAGCAAACGGTAGTCATGGCCGAGGGGGATGCTAATCCAGCGGCGATCGTGGTTTAAACGTTTGCCCTTGAACTGGTGATAATCCTGTCCGGATTCCAATATCTCCAGTACTCGTCTCGCCTTCTTAACAATCGGGCGGGGCAAGCCTCTAAGATCCACTGCGTCATTGTCAAAAGTTGCATTCCAAGCATTTTTCTTCTCCTTTTCTTGTGCCCGTGCTTCAGCTTTGGCTTGGCGTTGGGCTTCTTCTTGGGCACAGGTATGGCAAAACTGACCGAATCCCCGGTGCCCACAGGGAAAGGTCTTGCGTCTTTTGGGCATGGCAGGAAGAAGGTGGATGGTAACCTTTTCCATTGTACTATTGCGCTGCCTGTCCCTGGGTTGAATTGCCGGTTTGTGGGGGGTTGTGGGGAGTTTAGGGGGGGTGCCCGATCGTGGGGTTACAGGTCTGGGTCTGGATCCGTTGTGGCGAGATCCTCCAGGAGTTTGACCAGCTTTTCCACCTGCTTTTTCCGCTGGGGATCGGTCCAAATCGGCGATCGCTTAATTTGGCGAAAGGCTTGGTCGGCCCGCTGCTTAAGGCTGGGGTTGGGGGCGGATTTTTGGGGTTGGGGGAGGGTTTGGATGGCGGCTTTGATTTGGGCGAGGGACCACTGTTGGGCAATGGCGAGATCGAGGATGTTTTGGCGCTGTTCGGGGTCTTTAAGGCGGGCGATCGCCTGGGCCTTGGTATAGGCTAGTTGACCCGATCGCAGCGCGTCGAGAATCTCCGGCGGCAGCTTGAGCAGGGGCAGGCGCGTGGTCGTGAAGGATTCCCAAGAAAGGGTTGCCAGGGCCGCAAAAACTTCCTGGACCACCTCTCCTTCGGGGCTAATCAAAACGTTTTGATTAGAGTTGCCGATCGTCTCATTGCGCATCCGATACAGCAGCGCCACCACGGCATCGGGGCTGAGATCCAACTGCAAGGCCAGCAGCTTGAGAATGCCCTCGGTTTCTTCCACTGGGTTGAGATCTTCCCGTTGCAGGTTCTCAATCAAGGCCACCTCCACGGCCTCATCCCCCGACAGATCCCGAATTACGACCGGAATCTCTGCCAAGTCTAAGCTCCGGGCCGCCCGCAAGCGCCGCTCTCCTGCCACCAGTTCATAACCGCCGCCCATTTCCTCACTGCGGGGCCGCACCAAGAGCGGCTCTAGAAGGCCGTGGTTTTGGATGGACTGGGCCAGTTGCGCCAGTTTTTCGGGGTCAAAGTAGCGGCGGGGTTGCTCTGGGGGTAGGTGAATGTCGCTGAGGGGCAGGGTACGCGGGGCAGAAGCGGACGCGATCGCAGGGGGGGCAGCGGAGGCCGAAGGGTCGGAGGCTGGGGAGCTAGATGCCTCTGTTACTGGATTGGGAGCCGTCCCTAGCAAGGCTGCAATGCCCCGAAGCTGGCTACTGTAGGGTTGGTCTTTCTTACGGGTGCTCATAGCAAGGGTACTCCTGGGCGGGGTGAGTCGCGTAGGATGGGGTTAGCAGTTGCCTAGCCTAGCCTAACCGATCGAGGGGGAAGGCGGCTCAATTACCCCATCGTATCTAATGCCTTGGCGATATGCTTCAGTACCAGCACACCGGGATGTTTGGCTTTGAGCAGGGCAAGGGGAACTCGTTCCTCTGAGGCATCGGCAAAGGCGATGCTTTTGGGGATGGGTTCAAAGACGGGGGCGAGGGGGGAGAGTTGGTCTTGAATGGCTTTGAGGGTGCGGAATTCCTGGGTGGTGCGGCCATCGTAGAGGGTGGGGATAAATCCGGCGATCGCGAGGGTGCGGTTAGCCTTGGCCCGCAGTCCAGCAACGGTATTGAGCAGTAAGTCGGTGCCCTGGAACGACTTAAACTGGGTCTGGATGGGCACCAAAACATGGGTGGCGGCAACCAAGCTAATGACGCTGAGAATGCCCAAACTGGGGGGGCAATCAATCAAAATAAAGTCGTAGCTGGGGAGGAGGGGGGCGATCGTCTCCTTGAGGCGCATTTCCCGCATTAAGCGCGAGACTAGCTCTAGTTCTGCGGCGCAG
>JBMTWK010000489.1:0-3289 GCA_049452395.1 Prochlorothrix sp.
GATGGACCCCAGGAGGAGTAGCTCGCGTTGCCGGACACCGCGTTAAGGGTAACGCTATAGTGATCGACAGTCACTCAACTGTTCTCCCCCAAATTATGACCTCAATCCCTGAATCTGCCACTCCTGCGTTATTTCAGTTTTTTCAGTTTGCCCTGAACCCCACCAGCTACCAAACCCATCTCTCTCGCCGCTTTGGGGATATTTTCCGGGCCTATATCTCCTTCCGCCGCCAGCAATACGGGCAGGAGACCCGGCTCTTTATTCTCTCTGAACCCAAGGCGCTCCAGCAGATCTTGAGCCAGGATACCGGGAAGGTTTTTTCTGCGCCCGGTGAGGTCAATCAGTTGTTGGCTCCCTTGGTGGGGAACAATTCCGTGATTTTGGTCAGCGGCCAAACCCATCGCCGCCGCCGCCAAATGGTGACTCCGCCCTTCCATGGGGAGCGCCTCAAGGTGTTTGGGGATTTGATTCTGCAAATTACTGGGGAGGTCATGGCCGAGGTGCCCGCCGATCGCCCCTTTTCGGCCCGGTTCTATATGCAGAAGCTGACGATGCGGGTGATTTTGGAGGCGGTGTTTGGGCTGCACCAGAGCGATCGCTACCAGACCCTAGAAAAATTGCTGGCCGATCGCGTCAATATGTCCTCAACCCCCCTCACTTCGCTGTCGCTCTTTATTCCGGCCCTACAAAAGGACTGGGGGCCGTGGAGTGCAGGACGGCGGGTGAAGCATTTAGCGGCGGCGATCGATGCCATTTTGTTTGCAGAAATTGAGGAACGGCGGCAAACGGGGGTGGCCGATCGCACCGATGTGCTGTCGCTGCTGATGGCGGCTGAGGACGAAAACGGCGACTCCATGAGCAACGAAGAGCTGCGGGATGAACTGCTGACCTTGCTCCTGGCGGGCCATGAAACCACGGCCACGGCTCTGACCTGGGCTTTATATTGGCTCCATCGCCACCCCGAAACCCGCACTAAAATCCGGGCCGAGCTGGACACCGTACCCACCCCCTGGGATCCCATGGCCCTGCTGCGCTTGCCCTATCTCTCGGCCTTCTGCAATGAGGTCTTGCGGATCCATCCCGTTGCCATGTTTACCTTTCCCCGCCGGGTTGAGCAGCCGGTGACGCTGTTGAATCATGAGCTGCGGCAGGGCGATTTGATCATGGGGTCGATTTATTTACTGCACCAGCGTGAGGATCTCTACCCCAATTCCCAGGAATTCCGACCAGAGCGCTTCCTGGAGCGGGAGTTTTCGCCCTATGAGTTTATGCCCTTTGGGGGAGGGGTGCGGCGCTGTGTGGGGTCGGCCCTAGCGCTGTATGAGCTAAAGTTGGCCCTAGCCCAGATGGTGCAGCATTGGGAGTTGAGTTTGGAAACCCAACGCACCCTCAAGCCCTATCGCCGGGGTTTGACCCTTGGACCCAATGGCGAGGTGATGTTACGCAAGGTCGCCGATCGATCGCCTTCGCTGCCAACACCAACCCCGATTGCCCCCCCAGAAACCCCCGTCCTCTCCCGTTAAAAATTTCGGTAGGGGTCGCGCCCCCGTGCCGACCCTCTTCAGAGCAAAACCGGCGCAACCACGATCGGTCTAAAACCGGGGCAACCACGGGGGGATTGCCCCTACCGCATCGTTTCCCTCCCTCTCATTTTCGTGGGGGCGGTTTTTTGCCAAAAATCTCGTTCTATCACCGCTATTTCCACAAACCCGCCCTCGGATGCATCCCACTTTAGAAGATCTGGGTAGGGGTCGTGCCCCCGTGCCGACCCTCTTCGGCCTAAAACCAGGGCAACCACGGGGGGTTTGCCCCTACGTGGGATGCTCCCCCCGACCTTTTCATTGTTTAGCCCAAATCACCACAAAAGAGGGCAGGTTTGGTTAATTTTAGGGTTAGGGTCCAAAATTGTCCCAAAAACCTGCCCCTACGACAATTCTGTGCAAAGAGGGCAGGTGTTGCTTATTTTGGCGTTGGAGTCCAAAATTGTCTCAAAAACCTGCCCCTACGGATGTTTTAAGCGTTTCGCGAACCTTTTAGGTTTCCGAGGGCGTGGAGTCGCGGAACTGGGAGGGTAGATAGGCCGCCAGCAAGCCCACAATAAAGCCCCCTGCATTTTGGGCTAGGGGGAGCAAATCTTCAGTCCGAGTGACCACCGGACCCACCCCAAAGGCGAGGAAAAGAATGCCCCACAGCGGCGACAGGACCAAAACCCACTGCCATGCAAAAATTTGACCCGGTTTGCGGGGATAGGCCGCAAGGCCGCAGATCACCCCACCAACGATCGAGCTAATAAAGGTCAAAACCCACTGCTCCTGGGGCAGTCCCGGCACCACACTACAGCCATCCTGGCGAATACAGGTCTCCACAGCCCGGAGCGCCCCTAAAATCGCCCCATCCTCACCATTGTCCCGCACAAAATACTGGTTCCCGAAGCGGGTTTGGAGTTCCACCCAAAACGTCCGGGGAATAATGCGGTAAAAATCGCCCCCAACGTTGAAATTAAGCAAATTACCGCCACGGGGATCGGCCACAATCAAAAAACTATGGCCATCCAAGCCCCAATAGTCTTTCACGGCCCGTCCCGGCGTGCGATCGTACTGGGTCAAAACCCGCAACTTCCAGCCAGTCTCCGCTTCAAACTCTTCCAGTTCCTCCGCCAAGTCCTGAGCCTGAAACTCTGTAAAGGAGTTGGCCAAATCAATAATGGGCGTTTGGAAATCGGGCAATAGCTCCGGATTGTCGTAGGCGTGGGCAGCAGGGACACCCCAGCCCAAAACCATCAGCACGCTCAGCAAACCAGCACCGACAAGCTGGGCACAGTGTTGAACAAACCTGCGGGGGGGCAGTAAGTCGCGGGTGGCTAACTCCAGTTGAGTCAAGCGAGGGGTAAGACGTTGGGTCATAGCTTTATTACCGTTCCGACTGCATGGTCTGGCGACGAACCTTGGGGTCTCATGCGGGCCTGGTGTGGAGGAGAGCAGCACGGGGCAGGCACGGTTTATGAGAGTCGCCTAACATTTCTTTACATTGCTCTAATCTACCCCAATTTTTACCTCAGCGTGAATCTTTTAGGCCAGGGCCGATCGAATTTGATCGCACCACATCTGATTTAAGTCATGGGGCAACTTCAGCACCACCCGCTGGTAATGGCTCTCCTGTAAATCCAGCACCAAATACCCCGCCGGATCCCGTGGCGCAGTCACCGACCACAATTCCCGCCCCCGTTGGGTGTAGTAAGTCCCTGCCCGAATGACCCCCGGCCATGCCGTCCCCGGTGCCCGCAAATCCC
>JBMTWK010000490.1:0-3288 GCA_049452395.1 Prochlorothrix sp.
AAATCTGGATCTTTGTCAAGTACATTTTATACATAATTAGTGCGATACCCCTGAGTTGCCGATAGCGATCGCGCCCCCAGGGAAACTGACCATAGGCATTCACGCTGTCTTGATTGATTTCGATCATCACCACGCGATCGTCCCACGTCTGCGCCCCCCGCACCTGAAACAAAACATGGTAGGTCAGGTTTTCTAAAGACTGCCAAACCCCCAAACGCAGCAAGAGGAACACAAACAAAGCCGTAGCACTTCCCGGCCACAATGGGATGAGAGCGCTACCCAGTTTTGCCCACCCAAAATTTTTCCACTGTAGTTTCAGTTTGCCCATGGATTGCCTTTGTGGGTTGGATTTGCCCTTACCCGCTTGGGTCTGGATTGGTCTGTCCGGTCCGGCGCTTCAACCGTCTCCTAAACGGGTCCATTTCCCTTTGGCCCGTTAACCAACTGGGTCGGGGCTAGGTTGCCTGACCCGTTTCCCAATCCCTTGGGCGCGGAAACTGCATTCCTACAAAAATCCCGCCAAGGTGAGATGCTCCTTATCTTGCCAAAAGGAGGGCACTTTTTACCAGAATTGCGCCAGGGTTGCACCCAGCCCTTAAACCGGCAAGACCTTGCCCCGCAATCCCTTGGGCGGCGTAATCCCAAAGCGATCGCACACCGTTGGGACCACATCATAGAGCTGTGCCCCCTCCAAGACCTTGCCGCCCTGGGGCCGCTGGGGATCGTAGTAGATCATTAACCCCAAAGGAGCATGGTTAGCATCATCGGGGCCAGTGTCGTTATTAGCGGTGTAAAGACTACCATGGCCCACGCTGCCCACCGATCGCCATGCCAAATTGTCAAAATACACTAACAAGTCCGGAGCCATCCCCCGCACGCGCTGGTAAATCTCCTGGGGCCGATAGGCATGGTTCGTCAGGGGGTTGCCCTGGGGATCGGTGAAGGCTTCCAAACGGGTGGCCAATTCCGTGCGCAGGCGATCGTAGTCGGTCATGGGCACAATACCCTGGGGTTCCCGCCCCTGCACATTGAGAAAAACCCGGCCATAGTAGCCCCCGGCCCCCCACGCCTGGGTTTTCTCCCAATCCACCACCGCTTGATCCAAGGACAGCGGCTCCGTCGGCGTTTCCTTTAGGACCAAATAGCCCTCTTGAATCAGCCATTCATTCAGGCAAATCCCCCCCATCAGGGGCTGCGCCCCATGGTCCGAAACCACGACAATCACCGTCTCATCGCTACAGTGGGCCACCAAGTCCCCCACCTGCCGATCGACATGGATGTAGTAGTCCCGAATCGCCGTAGCATAGGGATCCCCCGGTTCATACTGGGGATGGCGGGGATCCATGGGTTTCCAGAAGGCATGGTGAATGCGATCGACCCCCATATCCACCAGCATTAAAAAGTCCGGGGAGTCTTGATACAAAAGCTTTTGGGCCAGGGTAAACCGCTGATCACAGAGGCGATAAAGATTGTCCAGAATTTGGGCTTTATCCTCCGATCGGAACTCCGGCACATCCAACATAAAATCCGGCATCCAGTCCCGAATTTTTGCCCCCAACTCCGGCGGATGGGTAAAGGGGGTCTCCAGATTGGGAGTCAGAAAACAAGAGACTTGGCTCCCGTTAACGGCAGAGGGGGGCGACGTGCCCGGTACGCTGAGGGTGGCAACGGTCCAGCCCGCATCCCCCAGCAAATCCCACAAACGTGGCACCTTCACGGCCCGACCATCGGAAATCGCCATGCTTTGGTAACCCCGATCGCGGCGGTTCCGGAAGCCATAAATCCCCAACTCCCCCGGATCCCGTCCGCTCATCATGCAGCTCCAGGCAGGCACCGTAATCGCAGGAATGCTACTTTCCAAGCGGCCATAGCTGCCCTGCTCCATCAGGCGGGAGAGGTTGGGCAAGTGCGATCGCCACTGCTCAAAAACCAGCTCCGGAGCCATGCAGTCCAGCCCAATAATCAGCAAGCGGGGACTGGGCTGGGCTACAGTAGCCCCAGCGGCGAGGTCAGCATTAGACACAGAAACTTCAGTAGACATGGCTCCAATAGACACAGATAGGGTCCATCTCCCTTTGGCAGATAGGGTCCATCCCACTTGAGCGATTTAACCAAGCTGGGTAGGGGCAATCCCCCCGTGGTTGCCCCGGTTGGGCTAGTAGAGGGGAGCCACGGGGGCGCGACCCCTACCGGGATTCTTCTAAAGTGGGATGCTCCCGGCAGATAACCAATTCGGTAAGGGCAATCCCCCCGTGGTTGCCCCGGTTTTGGTCCCAAGCGGGGAGCCAGGAGGACACGACCCCTACGCAGATTAACCGATTCGGTAGGGGCAATCCCCCCGTGGTTGCCCCGGTGTTGAGAGGCTCCCCACAGCCACACCCCCGTCTACCGTAGCCCCACCCAAGTCAAAAAATCCTGGTGGGTGAACAGCTCCAACAGCAACAGCAGGACAAACCCCACCATCGCAAAGCGTCCATTCAAGCGTTCTGCATAGGCCGTCCAGCCAAAACCCGGTTCCGGTTCAGTTGCCCTAGACTCCGCTATAGACTCCGCTGCCGGGGACTCCGATCGGTCTGGCTCTGGGGTTGCAGGGTCTGACGGGGGCGACTGTTCTGGAAATGCGCTGTCCGGGGCAAAATTCTCAGTCATAGGTCCGGGGTTTGGATAACGATATCGCTCAGCACCTAGCAGCTCAGCAACTCCTCAATTTGCCACGAGGGATTATCTTGGATAGCTTGCTGGAGGCGATCGAACATCTGCCGACAGTGATTGTCTGCTTGAAGGGGCAATTCCTCGTTTTTAATCACCAAATTAACCTGGGCACGCTGGGTCAGCCCCAAGCCTTTGTCAATCAGTCCTTCCACAGTCACCAACTTTGCAAAGGGGACTTCACCGGGGATCTCACGGCCCATGATGTAGTCCGTGGTGTCGTAGATGACTTCAAAGTGGCAGGATTGAAAAAGGGTAATCAAGGCGCTGTGAATATTTTGGTCAGAGAGGATTACGGTTAAGGAGCAAGTGTAGCGGGCCATGAAAAACCTGAATGAACTCCAGAGTAGGGATAGGCAGAAACCGTGTTAATACCTTAGTTTCTGGACCGGTATATTGTCTATAGGCTGTCCAGGGGCATCTCTGGCCGCTTTCCAAGCCGCTGCTAAAGGCTCGGCTATCCACTACCCTTGGCCCCTATTCTAGACTGCCGCCCCCCAACAACCCATGTCTGTGCCCCCTATTCCCGCCGCTGCCGCCTTGGACGCCTCGGCATCAGCGTTTGCTGGGGGAATGGGG
>JBMTWK010000491.1:0-3283 GCA_049452395.1 Prochlorothrix sp.
GATCATTAAAGCCGGAATTTGATTCAAATTCTCCCGAATATACTGATTAAACCCGTCTAGATAGTCCTGGGGACGTGCTGCCTGCCCATAGCCCCGCCCAACGGCCACCACCTGATCATCTTGGTGGGAAATCAGCAGCGGTCTTCGTTCTCCTTCGCGCCGATCGAGCCATTGGCCAATCTCCTCTCGCCCCTGGATCCAATCCGCCGCTGCCGCCGGTGACTTAACCCGCAACTCCGCGATTAAGTCTTCGATCTCCAGTCCCGCTAGGTCCGCGATCGCCTCCCGTTGGGTCTGGCTTAAATGGCGACGTTTGCGCTGGAGTTTGGCTAAAAACTGCTCTAACACTAACTTTTGGGCCTCTGGCTCTGTGACCGTTGCCAACTCCTGGGTTAACTGGCCAAAGGACAGCTTAGGGTTAACTGCAACCGGCTGCATGGCTGTATAGGGCTGAATATTGTCATAAAGCTGGACCGCATCAAAAATCCGAAACACCTCTTTATTAATGTCGTCACAGAGGCGCGTTGCCCGTCCCACCATCTGTTCATAGAGAATCCGCGACTTGACCTGACGCAGAAACACCAAATTACAGATCTCCGGCACATCGATCCCCGTGGTTAAGAGATCAACCGTTACTGCAACCCTGGGATTGACTTCATTTTTGAAGCGGCGAATCATTTGCAGATAGCGATCGGTCGCTCCGGTGATTTTAACCACCGCATCGTCTTCAATTGCGCCATATTGGGCCGCAAATGCCTGCTTTAGCTCATCTACAACAAAATCGGCGTGCTTATCATTGACGCAAAACACCAAGGTTTTACCCATCTCCCGATCGTTGGGGTCAATCAGTTCCGCCAGTTTCCGGCACACCGTTTGGTTAAAGGCTGGGGCAATGGCTTGGCGGTTAAACTGCTCAATGCCGACTCGAATTTCATCCGGTGCCTGGGCAAAGCTTTTCTCACCCGTTTTTGGGTCCAAATATTCAACCTGTTCGCCCTTTTTCCAGGTTAAGCCCGATCGAGATAGCTCGGTCTCAATGCGGTGGGGCGGCTCGTGGTCAATTAAAAAGCCATCAATCACCGCATCCCGGTAACTGTAGGTAAAGACGGGCGCACCAAAAATCTGGGAGGTGTGTAGGGCGGGGGTTGCGGTTAGGCCAATCTTGACCGCATCAAAAAACTCTAAAACCCGGCGATATTTGGAAATATAGTCCTTTTGGTCCCGAAACAGTTGCTCGGTGTCGCTCATCTCCCGATCGAGCAAATAGCCTCGGTGGCACTCGTCCACCACAATACAGTCATACTGTCCCGCCGTGGGTCGCTGGGCTGGATCGGTTGGATACAGTAGCCGCTTGACCATGCTCTGCACCGTGGCAATTTGGACCTTGGTTTCCCGCTCTGGCTCCTTCTCCGTTAGCCCTTTCAACTCAAAGATTTTGGCAAAGGTTTGGGCGCTTTCCATGCGGGTTTCCTGGAAGGCATCGTGGGCCTGTTCTCCCAGGGCTGAGCGATCCACCAGGAAGAGGATGCGCCGAAAGCGTTGGGTTTTGAGGAGTCGATAGATCAGGGCGATCGCGGTTTTGGTTTTGCCGGTCCCCGTGGCCATGGCTAGCAAGAGGGCACGGCGATCGTCGTTGCTGAGGGCTGCTTCGATCGTTTGAATGGCCTGTTTTTGGTACCCCCGCAACTCAAAGCCATAGTCAAACCCTTCCGCCCCAAGGCGAGCTTGGGCCGCGTCTTGGTCTTGGTTGAGCAAATCTTGCAAATCCTGGGGACTGTACCAAGTCGGCAGCGATCGGCTGAGATTGGTGCTCCGGCGCAAATCCACAAACCAAATGCCGCTTTCTGTGCGCAACTGCTCTAAATAGTCCCGGCCATTGGTGGCAAAGGCAAAGGGTACCCGATACTCGCCCCATGGTCCCCCGGCAGTAGTTGCGCCATCCTGTGTCCGAAAGCCGCGACTGTAGCGCTTGGCTTGGGTCAGCGCCCCTGAAACACTGGTGGTCTGTCGCTTGGCTTCGACTACCGCTACTAAGGTTAGCCCGATAAACAAGGCATAGTCAGCCCGACCCTCTGCGGTGGGCCACTCGGCGATCGCTAACGCTTTCCCCCGCTCTGGTCGGGTTCCCTGGCTGTAGCGTAGCTTTTCGGTGTCTGCGGTCCACCCTGCCGATCGTAACTGCTCATCAATTAAGATTCGGGTTTCTCGCTCATCTAGCTCCAGGCTATAACTGGCACTTTTCGCAGTATTGATTAATTGAGTTAATTTTTTCGGGGATTTTTGGCTAGATTCTGCCTGTAGCTGCTCTAGCTGTGCCTTTCTGGCTTCGGCTTCGGCCTCTGTGGCCTGGAGTAGCTCTTCTGCCAGTTGTCGCAACTCCATTTCTTCGGCGACTGCTGCTTGGGCAACCTCAACGTGGGCACGGTACTGCTCTAATTCCTGACGCAGGCGGTTGAGTTCTTGGGTAAGGGCTGCTTGGTCCTGAAGTTGGGGTTCTACGGGATCCGTGGGCGGAACAAATGGCCCTGCTTTAAAGTTGGGCTGTTGGCCATAGGCTTGATGAAACCAAATGCCTAGGCTGCGTGCGTTTTTGAGACAACTGAGGGCTAAGCCATGGTCACCTGTGTTGTGGTGAACTGCATCATTACCCGCTTGGCGAAGCTGGTGGAACAAGTCCAGCGCTTTTCCCTCCAAGACTCCTTGCCACTTGAGCCGATTTAATAAACTGGCTTGGTTCTCCTGCACATCTTGATACAGGCCCACCCGTGCCGCGATTAGTTGTGCCAGTAGCTCCCCAAACTGTCGCAGCTTAATGATGCAGGTATTGGGGTCGTCCTTAAAGTAAGACTCTGCGAGGGAGCCAAAGCGCACTAAATCCAAGTCATAGCAACGCAAAAAGGCGAAATTAGGGGAAAGGGGGGGTGGGGAAGCAGCCATGGATCGTTGGGCGGTTGAGCAATCATCTCGCTATTATAGCGCTGGCCTAACGGCGTAAAACCCTAGGCACCCCGATCGGCGCTACCATTCCTAACCTCGCTGTTCATTTAAGCCTCACTGCCGCGATCGGGAGAGGCAGTAGGGTCAGCGAGAGCCTCCACCTCAGCTACGGTGAGTCCAGTTTTTTCGGCGATCGTTGCGGGGGGCAATAATCCCAGCAGCGATCGGGCAATATCTCGGCTCCGCTGCTGTTCCCCTTGGGCCTGTCCCTGCTGCAACCCCCGCTGCAATCCCTCCTCGCGCCCTTGTTCCAGCCCCTCCAGCAACGCCCGCCGGACCACATTGC
>JBMTWK010000492.1:0-3278 GCA_049452395.1 Prochlorothrix sp.
TCTCCCCCTCGCCCGTGCTGGGAGAGGGGGCTGGGGGGTGAGGGGCCATCGAACTCACGTTTGGTAGGGGTCGCGCCCCTGTGCCGACCCGGTTTTTGGGCAGGGGTGTAGGGATCGTGCCCCTGTGCCGACCCGGTTTTTGGGCAGGGGTGTAGGGTTCGCGCCCTCGTGCCGACCCGCTTTGATTTAGAACCTATAGGGGCGGATCGGGGAGGGTTTGGGCGGCAATATCCCGCGATCGGGGCCAGGGAATGAGCGGGTCATCCGCAAGCTGCTGCGAGACCTCCAGGGCACCAAAGCGGTTGAGGTGGCTGGGGTCCGAGAAATTTTCAAAGGCAAAGGGCCAGAGGTCCGACAAATCCCGGAAAACCAGGCGTTGATCGGCCATCAGTCCGTACATATAGGTTTGGAACTCCTGTTCATAGTCCCAGCGCGCAGGATCGAGGTAATCGTCCGTCAGGGGCAAATTAACAAAAACGACGGGGATATCCTGGCTTTGGGCATAGTCCAGCAACTGATCCAGAGCCTCCGACTGCTTGCCCTCCAAGCGAAAGTCCTGATAGTCGCTGTCGTAGGTGCCCTGGACCCGCGCATACTTTTGGTAGTAGGTGGCCGGGTTAAAGCGCAGGGACAGAGGCAAAAAGCCATCCATGCGAATGGAGCCTTCCCCCTCCGGCGCATCGGGGAGGCGACTGGTTTCCGGATCGAGGGGATCCCCATTAAAGCTCAGGCTATTGTCGGGGGGTAGGGTTTCCGGGGGTAGGGTTTGACCGGCAAAAATCAAGCCTTTGGGCAGGGTTTGGGCTAGGGATTGGGTCAGTAGGCCCTTGAGCCGATCGCGATCGCCATAGACCGACGACACCTGACCAATGCGGCCTTCCAGCCACGGTTCCCACTGTTGCAGCCGATCGCCCCAACTTGGCCCCTTTTCCTCCGCCTCTGCCCGGTCTGCTGCATCTTCCGGTTTTGCTAAGGGCTGAACCAGGGGTGGTAGGGTCTTGGCCTGGAATTGCTTAAAGCCTTCGGACACCGCGATCGCGTTGTAGGTCACATCCACCCGACCGCTATTAAAAGCCCGTGCCCCATCCGCCCAGATAATCAACTGGGGAAGCTGATCCGCCTCCAGGATCTGCCGCAACTGAAAATCCACCACCTGGGCCGTGGAACCATTAACGGCAAAATTAAAGACCCTCAGGCCGGGATAGCCTAAATCGGCCAATTTCTGGCTTAAAACGGCGGGATCAATCCCCCGCAGGGCGCGGGAACTGCCCACAATTAAAATATCGGGCACCTGACCATTCACTAAATAGTGCTGATACAGCAGCAATTTCTGGCTGAGGAGCACATTATTGAAGGGGGGGTAGTCCGGTGTGGCCACCAGCCCCGTTTCTGGGTTTTGCAACTTGAGGCTAAAGTCTTTGGGCAAACCCTGGGGGAAGAGGGCAGACGAAACCTGGGTAAAGCGCCCTTCAGCAGCCCCCTCGGCATCAATAAAGCCCTCTTCGGGATCTAAGGTCGAGTCTGTACCCGGCAGTAAGGTGGCGGTATCGGGGTCTAAGTTCAAGGGATCAAAGGCAGAGGGTGGGGGTAAGGCGGCCTCCAACTGCGCAGGCGAGAGTTCTCCCGTGGTAATCGACAAACCCAGGGTCTCTTCCGGCCCAGCACTGGCTGTCGCCGTTTTTAACCAATGGCCCAAACTCCAATCCGCCTTCAGGGCAAACAATAGCCCCAGGGATCCCCACACTGCCGCAACCCGCAACTGGTGCCCCAAGCTGGTGCCCCGCCCGTTGCCCAAGCCCCAACTGCGACTCACCGCCGGTAGTGGCTCACTGGTCAGCACCTGGGTACTGGACTCCTCCGTTGGCACAAAAAACTGGGTCCGGATCAGCCCCTGACGGCCTAATTCCACCAGTTCATGCCAGGAAAAGCCTAATTCCTCCGCTAGTTCTAGATCTTCTGTCTCTACGGTTTCATCAAGGCCCGGTACCCGCAGCAAATCGTCCAAATGCTCTGCGGCTGCCGAGAAGTCTGGGGTTGCCTCGGTCGCATGGCGTTGGCGCGGCTCAAAGTCCATTCCATAGGTCCACAGAGGCCGCTTTTGGCCCGCCCGTCGCCCATAGACCCGCACCCCGGCCACCTGGGGCAGTCGCAGTTGTTGGATATGCTTGGCCACTTGGGTGCCCACCTCGTTTTGGCGGGGACAGGTGGGGGCATCGCACATGATATGGATCAGATCGCCCTTTTGGCGCAGTTGGACCCGCACGCCCCCTGTGGCTAGTTGTAGGGCAAGGTTGGGGTTGACCAACCGATCGAGCAAATACAAAATTGCCGCTAAATCCCCCTGTTCTGCCAGTTCCCGCGCCGTTGGCATTAAATCGGGATGCCGTGCGCCCGGTAGCTCCATCCAATCCACCCACAGGGGCGTTGCCTGGGAGCTATCGCTGTTGGGGTCGGCGTTGTAGGGCAGGCTGTAGACCATCGCTGCATGGATGCCCTGGGGAGAGAGTTGGTGCAGGTGATCTTGAAAGAGGGCGAGGAGCGCGGCCTTGGTGAGGGTGGGGGTGTGGGGCTGGCGGGGACGACAGAAGAGATGGAGGGTTTTGTTTTTGAGTTCTAGGTCGAGGTGGAGGTCTTGGGGGGCCAGCACCTGGGCCAGCCACTCGCGGCAGGCGGAGAGATCGCCCCAGCGCACCAAACTTCTCAGGATTGTCTCTGGCGGCGTGAGATCCACCCGCAGCACCCAATCGGCCTGGGTTTCTCCCTGGACCTGGCTGACAACGGCGGCATCCTGGAACCCCTGAAGCTGGAGGGCACGTAGCCGCTGGGCGATCGGCTCTGCCACCACCGCCGGATTGAGGGCATAGGACGACTGGCAGACAATATAGAGGTGCTGGACTCGGTTTAGGCTTTCGCTGAGGGTGGTTGCACTGCGATGGATGACGGTGCGGGCACCCACCTGGACCGAGACCCCTAGGGCGCTGAGGGTTTCGCTGAGGTAGTAGGCGATCGCCGTTAAATCTCCCGCCTTGGCCCGCTGGCGGTTGGTGCGGATCAAGTCCAGGTCATCCAGGGGAGATGCGGTTCCTTGGTAGATCGAGGGGGAGGATTCAGGGGCCGATCGGGCAGCAGCAAGGAATTGCGGCTCTGGGGCGGGGGGCGGCGAGGGAGACGAAGCGCGATCGGGAGGGGTGTGGGGAGCTGTGGCCGGGAAAGGCGGGACACTGGGGCCGCAAAGGGAGAAGCCGCAAAATCGGTAACGGTGGGGGCTGGACCTGGTT
>JBMTWK010000493.1:0-3275 GCA_049452395.1 Prochlorothrix sp.
AAGACTCCTCAGCCCAAGCCCCAGAAGCATCTGCACGAAAATTTTGTACTTGCATTGTTTGTAGACCAAATAAGCAACAGCAGAGTCAAAAAAAGAGCCTGTTGATCAGGGTTAGGCGATCGGGATTAGGTCGTTGACTCTTTCGTCAACATTCTAGCATATCCGTTGCTGAAAAGGTCAACAATCTTCCGTTGCCCAACATTCTCTGACAAAATCTTTGCCATGGGCAAAGCTGGAAAAGTACTACGAGAAATTTTGGATGAGTATGCTATCAGCCAAACTCAGTTGGCCGATCGGCTTGGCATTGGTCGATCCAACGTCCATCGCTGGGTTAATGAAAGTCGGGATCCCAACTCCGAGACCTTAATTGAGATTATCCGCGCCCTTCGCACCCTCGACCCAGAAGCGGCTGAAATTTTTAAGCAGCGATACCTTGATGGTATTTAATCGCCTATAAGTGCCCACGGGCAGAGCAAGACAGGTTTTAAGGCAAATTTTGGATGATTACGCCTTATGATTAGACCCCTAACTGCTCTCCCCCACAGCAGTAGCTCCTCGCAAATCCCCAAAACTAGGGCAAAATAGCCCCAACCGCCCCGCCATGTCCTTAAACCCACCGGCCCCCTCTGACTTGACTCCCTCCGGAGAGTCCGCCCCCGCGATCGACCCCGCTTCCCCAGTCCTGGATAGCCTGCCGGAATTGGCCGATCGCTGGCGATCGACCCTAGGTTGGTGCCCCAGCCCCAGCCAACAGCAGCAATTTATCGCCATTTACCAAGCGATCGTCGAAGCCAACCAATTCCTCAACCTCACCCGCCTCACCACCCCCGCAGACTTTTGGGAAAAGCACCTTTGGGACTCCCTCAGCGGCCTGTCTTTTTTCTTAGCCAACACAACTGAAACCAGCACCGATCCCGGTACCACTCCCCCCGACCCTCTACCCCAACCCCAGCGCATCATTGACATCGGCACCGGGGGCGGCTTTCCGGGGCTACCCGCCGCAGTGCTATGGCCAGAAAGCACCGTCACGCTGCTGGACTCAACGCGCAAAAAAATTGCCTTTTTAGAGGGGCTAATTGAGCGGCTCAACTTCGCGACGGTTACCGCACTGGTGGGGCGGGCGGAGGCCGTGGGCCAAGAAGACGGGCAGCGAGAGAGCTATGACTTAGCGCTGGTGCGGGCCGTGGGCGGAGTTACGATTTGTGCAGAATATGCCCTGCCCCTAGTGCGGCGGGGGGGCTATGCAGTCCTGTACCGGGGCCAGTGGAGCGAGGCAGAAGAAGAGAGCCTTCGGTCAGCGGCCTTGGACCTGGGGGGCGTAATCGCAGCGGTGAAACCTTTTACTACGCCCTTAACGGGGGCAATGCGCCATTGCATTTTGCTGAAAAAAGAGGCCGACACTCCGGAAGCCTACCCCCGATCGATCGGGGTTCCCAGCCAAAAACCCCTCGGTTTGCCATAACCCGGCCAACCCCAATCCATTTGCTACAATGACTACAGTTGAACAATTACAAAAAAGCGGCAATTGTGCCGCTTAACATTGTCTTGCTGCTGGTACAAAACATCCAGGAAGCAACTTGTGGAGTTTTGCTGCTGTTGTGCTGCTTAAGGAGTGTCCTGGGTCTTGCCGTAATGTGTTGACCTTCAGGAGCTAACCCCTATCCTCTCCGAGCTGAATCGACGCTAGGCCAGGGTTTCCGGGCAATATCCCAGACCCCGCACAAACTGCTGTCGAAATTCTTCAATTTCCTCTAAATCCGGTCGGCCATGGGACACAACCGCCACTTGGTAGCGTCGCATGACAGTAATGGGAGATTGGCCTGTCTCTAGGCTCCAGAGCGCCATCTGTAACCGCATTCCCGGATCATAAGAGATCCCCAACTCGTTCAAAAAGGCCCGAAAGTCTAGGTCATCCTTCTCAGTCAACGGGTGCTCTAGCTTGACACGGAGGATCCAACCGTCAATTTGATGGATTACCGTCAGAAAACTGAGGGGGAGATGGGGGTGGTGGTGTAAGTGTTCCACAACCCTCAGGGTAAGGCTGGCATTGGCGAGATAGTACAGATAATCCATAAGAGGGGTTCACCTCCTTGAGGTGGGGACACGAGCCGCAAGTACAGGCAAATGTCTGGGCTGAAACAGGGTAAACGTGGAGCTACAAAAGAGGGGTCGAAACCGTGACGTTGAAGCAGTAAAGTCGAAAACGTAAACGGTTGATGTTTTCTAGCTTTAGGTTTCCTTTATAATTATGATCCGATTATCGGCTAGAGATCTATCCCTCGCATAGGGTGTATCCCCGCTATTTCCCATGGGTAGGTTCCCCCAGATATGGGGGATTCGATCGGCAAACCACCCCCGATCCCTTTGATCCCCAGCCCGATTTTATCCATCCCGCCCCGTTCCTTGTCCCCCTACCCTACTCCGCTGTGAGCTATCCCCGTAAACGTTTTGGCCAGCATTGGCTTCGTGATCCCCAAGTCCTCCATCGCATTGTGGCCGCTGCGCACCTGCAACCAGAGGATCGGGTTTTGGAAATTGGACCGGGGCGGGGGGTATTGACCCAAGCCTTGGTGGAACAGGCGGCGGCGGTGGTGGCGGTGGAGCTAGACCGAGACCTCTGCCAGAGTTTAGTCCAGCGTTTTGGGCAACACCAGAACTTTGTGCTGCTCCAAGGCGACATTTTGCGGCTAGATCTCGCGCAGCAGTTGCGGGACTTTCCCCAGTTCCAGAACCTGACTAAGGTGGTGGCCAATATTCCCTACAACATCACGGGGCCGATTTTGGAGTTGCTCCTGGGCCAGTTGAGCCAGCCCCAGATCCCCCGCTGGCAGGAGATTGTGCTGCTGGTGCAGCGGGAAGTGGCCGATCGGGTCTGTGCGGACCCCGGTGGCAAGGCGTTTAATGCGCTGTCGGTGCGGTGCCAGTATTTAGCGGACTGTGAGATTATTTGCGCAGTGCCGCCCCAGGCGTTTAAGCCACCACCCAAGGTCGAGTCTGCGGTCCTACGCCTTGTGCCTCGTCCCTACCCCAACCCGCCCCAGAATCCCCACTATCTGGAAACGCTGCTGAAGGTGGGTTTTGGGGCAAAGCGGAAGATGCTGCGCAATAATCTCAAGGCTGTGATCGATCGCGATCGTCTGGATGCCGTGTTTGAGTCTCTCAACCTTGATCCCACGGCCCGCGCCGAAGCCCTTGGCCTACCCCAATGGATCGCCCTCAGCGATGCCCTTGCCCCGATCGCCTAAATCCAGGGCAACCCCAGGGGATTTGCCCCT
>JBMTWK010000494.1:0-3266 GCA_049452395.1 Prochlorothrix sp.
AAAAGAGGGGGCCAAGGTCGGGAGTGGTGATGCGGCGGCTGGTTTTGTCTTTGTTTAAGGCCCGCTGGAGCGATCGCAGCAGTAAATTACTTTCTGTGCCATTGTCGTAGACTACTCGCAAGCGAGCATCGGGGCGGCCATGGTCCCCCACAAAGATTTCGCCCATTTCGGCAACGAGAACTTTTTGGCCATCGAGGATGAACAGATCGCCTTGGTGAATTGCGGCATTATCTTGATACTTCAAAGTTGTGCGAAGGCCAGTTTCTAGGTCTCCCTGAACTTGTTTGAAGCGGGGTTTGAACTGTTTGAAGTCTGTGCAGGGGGTGCGCTGAGCAACTTCCTCGGCGGCTTGGATTTCCTGGCGCGATCGCACATGGGTGAGTTGGGTAATGTCGCTGTCTGGGGTGGTGTCTACCCCCAAGGTCGCTAGGAGGGCAGCATCATCTAGGGGGGTGTTGAGGTTGGGGGCTGGGGTGAAGTCGGGGGCTGCGTCAAGGAGTCCTTGGGAGTCGAAGGGTTGTAGGAGTTCGCGGTACTGTGGGGAGTCCCGGAGGCGATCGAGGCGCACGGCATAGAGGCGCTCAAAGATATCCCGATCGTCCCCATGTTGGGGTAATCGACCCCGTTCTTGCACAAAGCGTTCAATCTCCTCAAACCCCGCAATAATGCGCTCTTGTTCGGGAGTGTACTGGGCAATTTGAGGGGGAGTTATATCAACCCCCAATTCGGCGAGGAGTTCTAGATCCTCATCGGTGGTGTTTTTATTGCGGGTGTACTTAGCCATTGTTTTCTTCTTTGACCTTGCGTTGTAAAAAAGCAATGCCTTCCGCCATACGCCTTTCCCAGGGATCTGCCGCCGTGAGAGAGGGTAAACGCCCGCGTTCCGCCTTGAACCGCAAGGCCCGCTTGGCCAGTTCTCGTGCCTCTTCGACGGACAGGACAACTCGTTTGGCTGCAATGATCTCTGCAACTTGCTTGAGGCGTTCTTCGCTCATGGTTTTGGCTAGGATGGCATAGGTTTCGCCGAAGGGGTTGATCCGATCGATCAAGTCTATCTCCAGTTCTGTGACGGAAAGGGCAAACTGCCGCACCCCATCGATGAGGGCGGTGTTTTTGCTGGGTTCCTTGTCCTGAAGGGTTTGACCTAGAGTTCCTTGGTCTAGATTCCCCTGGACTAGATTGTCCTGGTCTCCGGTGCTAGGGGCAGGGGCCACGCCATAGGTACCACCGCTTTCTCCCACGACAAGCTGACGGGTCTGGAGCATGGCTTTACCCTGCTGGACCAAGTTCAAGGCCGCGATCGCGTGCTGGCGCACCGCTTCCTGGTCTTCCTGCTCTAAATCGGGAAATTTCTCTTGAATAATTTTCCCCATGCGCACCTGGGTCAGTTCTTCGGGGACCAATTCTTCGTCGAATAACCCCCGCTCGATCGTCGGCTTATCCTGAACAAAGGCGGTGACCAATTCGGTCAAGTCTTGGCGACAGATTCGCTTGGCTTCGGTTGTCTTCGGCTCTACTAAGCCTTTGATTTCAATCTGAATTTGCCCCGTTGCGGGGTTGATGCCCACATTACAGCGATCGGGGCTGTAGCCCTCTTCGCCGTAGTCAAAGCCGGGAGTGGGTTGATTGTCGCGGCGTTTGGGGCGGAATTCAAAGCGGGGAGCCAAGACTTGCTCCATCAGGAGGCTGGCGGCGATCGCCTTCAAGGTATCATTAACCGCCTCCGCAACGGCCAATTCTGAGGCATCGGGTTCGGCGATGAGGTTGGTAAAGCGGGCGCGGGTTTTGCCGGGAGCGTCGCGGGTGGCGCGGCCAATGATCTGGACAATCTCGGTCAGACTGGAGCGGTAGCCGATCGTCAGGGCATGTTCACACCAAATCCAGTCAAAGCCTTCCTTGGCCATTCCCAGGGCGATGATGATATCAACGTGATCCCGGTTATTTTTCTGGGTGGGATCCTTGAGGGCGGCGGCGACTTTATCGCGCTTATTGGGGTCATCGTCTACGAGATCGGCAATTCTCAGAACTTTGCCGTTGGGGGTTTGCACCAGTTGAAAGCCGGTTTGGGGGTCGGTACCCTGCCATTCCCCCAGTTCTTCCAGGATATGCTCAACTTCCTTGATTTTATCTTTGCTACTTTCGCGGGAGTTGACGTTGGGGATGTGGAGGATGGTTTTTTCTTGGGGGTTGAGGACTTCTAGGATTTGGTCGGTGTAGGTGCCGGAGTAGAAGTAGTAGCCGAGGTCCAGTTGCTTGAGGTATTGGTAGCCGTTGAGTTGTTCGTAGTAGGTGTAGGTGACGGTTTCAAAGCGGGATTCGTCTTCGGGGTGGAGGACGGCGATCGCGTCGCCGCGAAAATAGGAGCCGGTCATGGCGACAATGTGGGTTTTGTTGCGGGCCATGAGTTGGCGGATGTGGTCGCCGAGCTTGTTGTCGGGGTTGGCGGAAACGTGGTGAAATTCATCGACGGCGATGAGGCGATCGTCGAGGGCGGCGATGCCAAACTTATCTATGGCAAAGCGAAAGGTGGCGTGGGTACAGACCAGAGCTTTATCGGTGCTGTTGAGGAATTTCTGCACCGCCTCAACTTTGCCGCCATCGGTGCCGGGAGCATCACAGAGGTTCCAGCGGGGTTCGACGACCCAATCGGCCCAAAAGCCAAATTGACGGAGGGGTTCGTTGTGGAAGCTGGAGCCGATCGACTTTTCAGGCACGACGACGATCGCCTGTTTTAGCCCTTGGTTTTCCAGTTTATCCAGGGCAATAAACATCAGTGCCCGACTTTTCCCGGAGGCGGGGGGCGATTTAATCAGCAGGTATTGTTCGCCCCGTTTGTTGTAGGCGCGTTCTTGCATGGGGCGCATCCCCAGTTCGTTGGCTTGGGTGGAGGTGCCGTTGTGGGCGTAGGTGACGGAGACGGCGGGAATGGCGATCGGCGGGTTCATGGGTATGGGTTAGCTAGAAATATTTGTGATGGTGGTTGCTGCGATATATCCAGTCAAGGTACCTTGCTCGACCTGCTCAAAAAGGGCGACTGCATCCTCCCAAAAGGTGTCCCGCTCCAGTAAAAGGTCAAGAACGATATTGGTGTCGATCAAAATATGCATCGGTTTACTGGTATTTCTGGGTGAGATAGTCGATATAGTCAGCTTTCAGTTCTTTATCATTGGCAGTAGGCCCAAGTGGCTTGGCGATACCGCGTAGGCTGGTGAGGGTACCGGGGGGGATAGAGGGGGGAGTGGGTTGGGGGTTGGGGTTTTTGTGCT
>JBMTWK010000495.1:0-3265 GCA_049452395.1 Prochlorothrix sp.
GGCGCTCCAGCGCCTTGGATGAGAGGTTTGAGGCGACGCTGGAGCGTCGGGGAGGCATTCCCACGCCGGAGCGTGGGAACGAGGGGAGGGGGAGTGTGGGAACGAGATGGAAACGAGGGGTTAACCGAGGAGGGCTTTGGCCCGATCGGTGATGTCTTTGGCGGATAAACCGTTTAAGGCAAACAGTTGACCGGCGCTAGCGGTGGTTTCGCCCCGTTTCCAGGCGAGGAGGTCGCGGGGGGCCGTGCTGCGGAGGAGGATCGGCTCTAGCATGGCTCCGGCACCACCCGTTACGGCAACGACCGCATCCCCACCAAAGAGGGCTGTAAAGCCCGCATCATCGAGGAAACCGCCATCAGCTTCCGAAACTGTATCCCACGCGACATCGGAGGGGCGATAGAGGCGGCGGGGGTTGACGACCGAGACAATGCGGCTCCCGATGCCCTGTTCCTGCAAGGCTTGGGCGGCTTCGTAGACGGGCAGCAGCATCATATCGCCTAAAACGGGGAAAACCACGGTTTTTTCGCCCGGTAGTTCCTGAAGGACGATCGCGCCTTGGGCTATCGCTTCCCGGCTTTGGGCCAAGGTGGTGCGGATGGGCAGCGGCGATTTACTGGCGGTGATGGTGATGCCTTTGTTTTTCTGGCCCAGTGCCCACTCATAGCAGGCTTGGATGCTGTTGGCATCGGTGGGGAAGAGGCAGAAGGTGTTGCCGTTGCGCATCATGGCAGCGAAGTAGTTTTCGACTTCGGGGCGCTGGTGGGTCCAGCCGTTGCGGCCCTGCTCTAGGGCACCCGCCGTAAAGAGGCAAACGGTGGCGGGGGTGGGGCGGCGCAGTTCGGCCATGGCTTGGCAGACGGTTTGCCAGATGGGCAGGCCGTTGATGGCAAAGGATTCGTAGGAACACCAGAGACTGCGGGAGCCAAACAAGGAGAGGGCGGCTGCAAAGCCCGCACAGGCATCTTCGCTGAGGGGTTCGTAGACTTGGCCGTCTGGACCTTGGAAATAGATGGGATCCGGGGTGGGATGGACGATTTTGAGGGCTTGGTTAATGTTGTTAATCCCCGATGCGGCGTTGCCGTCGGCGTTGGTCACCACGAAGCTGCGGTCCTGTTGGCCGACATGGCCGACGATCGCCCCCATGGCCGTCGTAGCGACCTGTTTCCCGTCTAGGTCAAACTCCACCAGGGGCAGACTGCCCAAATCCAGCAATTCCCGCTCAAATTCCGTCACCACAGTCTTAGCCGCAGGACCACCCCCGGCTCGCTCGTAGTTGGTCCGCACCAAGTCCCAGGCCGCCGGAGAAAGCGCCCGTTCTTTGAGAGCAGCGGCAATGTAGTCGCGATCGACGCTATCCCCTGGATAGAGGTTGTGGGACTGGGCACCGCGTTTGTGGACTCCGGCCCCCTTCAGTTGCTTCAGCACCAAGACGGTCAAGGTGCCCCCTAGGGCCGACTCAGCCGCTGCGTTAACGGCTTCCAGAACGGCCTGGGTGAAGGCTAAGCGCTGCTCCCAGCCAAAGGCTGTGCTATCCACAAAGGCTCCGGCTTGGTTTTGGTCGTCAAATTCCTTAGCATCAATGAGAATCACGTTCTCAAAGCCGTTTCCGCGCCAATAGGCGGTCATGGCTTCGTTGCTTTGGGTGGAAACCATGCTGTGGTGTTCCTGGGAGTAGCCGTTCCAGACGAGGATGGGCAGGAAGTTGGTGACGGTGGGGTAGGCCGTGTGGAAGTGGGCCATACTGCTGGTGATGTAGGGTTCTCCAAGGCCACCATCGCCGATCGTGACGGGGAAGAGCTTACCAGGGTTCAAAAAAGCGCCCGCCATGGCGAAATGCTGGCCTTGACCGAGGGGACCGGCGGGATTGAGCAGGCCGGGGATGAAGCCGGAAAGGTGGCCGAGAAGGCCGTGGGTTTCCCGGAAGCGATCGCAAAACTGGGCGACGGTGTTGATGCCCATTTGCTCTAGGGAGCGATCGAGGAAAACATGGCTGTAGAAGCCGGGAGCGTGGTGTCCGACTTCGGTGATGAGGTTTTTGTGGCCGAGCAGGACGAGGGCGGCGATCGCTTCGGCGGAGCTGGCAAAACCGCCGGGGTGGCCGGATTCTTTGCTGGCGGTGACTTGGATGGTCAGGTAGCGGAGGGCATCGGCGGTGAGGAGGGTTTGGAAGATGGCGGCGGGGTCGCTGGGGCTGCTGATGGCGGTTTGGTCGGGGCCGATCGCGGGGGTTTGGCCGTGGCTGGCGAAGCTGGGCAGGTCACTGCCGAAGTGCAGGATGCCGTCGCAAAAGGGCGGGGGGGTGGTCATGGGGGATACCTCGTTGAAGGGGGCGTTCTGGGGCGGGGGTAGTGGTCACCCGGTGCCCGGTGTGAACGGTTTGGGTCTAAGCTGCGTCTAAGGATGGGGAACGATGTCCGGTTTCCTTGGGGGTATTTTACAACTTTTGCAACATTGATGTTGTTAAAGTTTCGATCGGACCCTTTATGCTTTTCTATGGTTCCCCCCCAACCTCTATGTGTAGTGGTGCGGTTGGTTGGTTTTGTAAATGACTTCACCATCATGAAGACGATTATCGACGGTTACGAGGCCGTTTTTGGCGAAACGATCGAGAATCTCTTGAACTTCTTCCCGATCGGCCCCGGTTTCTGTGACGCAATCGCTGAGGGTTGCGCCTCGGTATTCTTTGCAAATGTCGAGGAGATGTTCTTGTAGTTTGCGGTTAGGGAGTCCGGGTTTGCTGCTGTTGTAGCGCAGCGTGAAGTCTGTGTCGGAGGTGAGGAGAAGCCCGATGCAGTCAAAAATGGAGAGAAGGCCGGGAATGAAGGTCCAGCAGAAGAACAGATAGATGACGGCAAGGGTTGTTTGGCCAAGGTAAAACTTATGGGCACCGAACCAGCCAAAGAAGAAGGCGAGGAGAAGGGCAATGATTTTGTTGCGCATGGTGGGGATTTAGGGGGTTTCGGTGGGTTTTGGGTCATAAAGCTGTAAAAATGCGTCTTGAATGAGGGGTAAGGCCCAGGCTGGACAAGGATGAACGCGGGGCTGGACGGTTTGTCGCGGACGTTTGGGTAGGTTAAGCAGTTCTTTAGCATGGGCAATCCAGCAGTTTTTGACGGTTTTGCCATGCTTGGCTTTGATATGGTGTTGAATCCCTCTGGTTCCCATGCTCTGCGTGGGAACTCTCCCTCTGGTTCCCATGCTCTGCGTGGGAACTTTTGTTGGGCGCTCCAGCGCCCTGTGTTGTGCAAATATGAGACTCGACGCT
>JBMTWK010000496.1:0-3251 GCA_049452395.1 Prochlorothrix sp.
CTAAGGTTGCACACAGTTGCCTTAGCTGAGGTATGCAGCTTCTCGGACCTCAGTCGTTATGTTAGTCCTGTCACAGATACCCCTGAGTTCTTGGGGGGTCCATCCCACTTTGGTTAATGAACCGATTGGGTAGGGGCAATCCCCCCGTGGTCGCAGCCGCGAAGAGGGTCGGCACGGGGGCACGACCCCTACCGAGACTTTTCTAAAGTGGGATGCTCCCGTTCTTGGGTGCCGATCGCAGCAAGTTTGAGTCGATCGCAAGGTGAGCAACAGGTGCAAGGTGAGCAACAAGAAGCCAGAGCAATCTTGGTGCTGGTCTGCCCCTGCACGTACCCACCGGGAGAGGTTCCCCCTGTTCGGGTTCATGGGGGATGGCTTAGGCTTCGATCGTCACGCCCTTCCCTTTCCAGAACGCAACATAGTTCTCAATATTCTTGGCCCGTTCCTTGGCTTGGGGATAGTACCATGCCCCATTGGCGATCGTTTCCCCATTGACCTCAATGTGGTAGTAGCTGGCGATCCCTTTCCAGCCACAGGTGGTGTGGTAGTCGCTGGGCTTGAAGTACTCTGTCTTGATTGCACTGGGGGGAAAGTAAACGTTACCTTCAACGCTTTCGTATTGGTCAGTTTCGGCGATGACTACGCCATTAAAGGTTGCTTTAGCCATGGGTGATGGAATCGTGAGGGATTAATCTGGGGCACCTCGATTCATGGGGGCAGGCGGCAAAGCCGTCCGGCACAACCTTAGATTTTGCCGGGGTGATTGTGGCCAAAACCTGGATTTTTCGAGGTGCCCCTAGGGAGATTTGAGAATTAGGTCTTTATTCTATAGCGGTGATCCAGTGGAAGTACAGACTTGCAGCCGTCCCAGTTCGACCACGATCGCCTCTAGGGTTTGGCGCAGGGTGCCGTAGGGGGCATTGGCGTGGTTAATAAAGGCGCTAAACACCAGTGGCTCAAACTGCGGGGGCTGGACATAGCCCGCCAAACCGTAAACCCCGGTCATGCTGCCCGTTTTGCCCTGAAACCGACCCACCAGATTGGTCTCTTGGAACCGCAGCCGCAGGCTGCCTTGCTGGCCCGCAACGGCAAGGGATTGGCGATAGGTTGTGTTGTGGGGCGATCGGGCCATGGCTTGGAGCAGGGACACCGTAGCTTGGGGGGTGACTAAATTTTGGCGAGAAAGGCCGGAACCATCGGCAATGACCAGGGTCTCCGCCGGTACCCCCAACTCCAGCAGGGTCGATTCCATGTGCTCTAGGCCGCGTTCCCAGGGGGAGCGACGATCGGCGGGGGAGGAATCAGCTTCAGCATGGCCCAGCCACTGGACTAGGGCTTCCGCATAGAGGTTATTACTGGTTTGGTTGGTGGTGGTGATGAGGTCAGAGAGGGGCGGTGAGGGATAGACCGCGAGGGGGGCAGGATTGGCGGGGTTTGAGGCGGAATCGGACGGTGGGGAATCAGGCTGGGGGGAATTGGGATTGGCCCAATCTTCCACTGCCCAGTCTTGAACGGTGATGCCTTCACGATCGAGGGCTGCGGCAAATTCCGCCAAAAAGCGATCGCCCGGAGCCAAGGCCGCGATCGCCACGGGTTCCGCAGCGGCCCCTGCCTGGAGCACGCCCTGGACCTGGACAGTTCGATCGCTCAGCGATTGCCCGATCGCCACCCATTCCCGCTCTCCCGATCCCCCACTGCGGGAGCGGTTGACCACCTCCCAGCCCAGTCCATCCCAGCCCACCCCATCGCGGGGATTGTCCCACTCCAGCCGCAGGGGCTGGCCGATCGCTTGGGGGCGCAACGTAATCGGCAGGGCATTTTGGGTGAGGACCAAACTATTGACGGGGGCACCAAAGCCCGCTTGGGTATCGGCCCACTCCCAGGTTGGGGGCGTTTGGGTGCCCTGGGAAAACCCCTCATCCCCCCAAAGCTGGGCAATGACCGAGGTGCCCTGAAGTTGCAGTTGCTGGGCCGTGGCTTGGGCCAGTCGGGCAAGGTCGTCGTGGTTAAAGGCGGGATCCCCTTGGCCGGTGATGTGGAGGTCGGGCCGATCGGGGTTGGCAGGATTGGGGCGGAGGGTAACGGTTGTTTCGCGGCGGTAGTCAGGGCCAAGGGTTTGGAGGGCGGCAGCGGTGGTAAAGAGTTTTTGCACCGATGCGGGCATAAAAAAGCGATCGCCCTGGTGGTCATAGAGCACAGTTCCGCTTTCTGTGGCAACGGTTACGCCCCAGTAACTTCGAGCTAGGGCGGGGGTTTCAAACAGGCGCGGAATTGAGGTCTTGAGGGTGTTAGGACATTGGGCTTGGGCTTGGGGAACGATGGAAACTAAGCTCCCTAGACCCACACTGAAGAGGGTACTGAGGGTGACTAGAGGCCAAGGGCGTAGGAAGAAAGTCATAGGGGTTTGCGACCAAATCCGAACGGTAAAGACAGGTTGTTAACGCTGGGGGTCTGGCTTGGGGTAGAGCCTAGTTTAGATTAAATCTTGTTACATCTCTTAAGAAAAGTGGGGGATTGTTATATCTTTCCTAAGATTTCGGTGACCCACTTCTGACTGTTATTAGTTTAGGTTTAAGGTTCTAAAACTTTGGGATTGAGAAAGAAGCACCTGAAAGGGTGATACATTGAAGGTTAAGGCGATAGGGATCAAAGCCAAAGCCATGCTAGTGTTGGGAGCCTCCCGAAATACCCATGACTGACTCTGTTAACTTTTGTTTCAAGAAACTGAGCGAGACCCAACTACTGGCCTCCTATCAATTAGGAGAACGGGAATTCCGGCATCAGGATTTGCAGGGTGCCCAACTGTTTGAGGTGCAACTGGCTCGGATTAACCTTTGTGAAAGCATTCTCAGTAATGCTTATCTTCCCTACGCCGATCTCAGCCAAGCGATGCTGCGAGGGGCCGATCTCCAGTGGGCAGAAATGAGCAATACCCAGCTTTATCAAGCGGATCTGACGGGCGCAAAACTTTGCTACACCAAGTTGCGTCGTGCCAATTTGCGGTATGCCAACTTAAGTGGGGCAGATCTGCGGGGGGCGGATCTGCAAGGGGCAGATTTGCAGTATGCGGACCTGTCGGGGGCGGATTTGACCGGGGCGGATCTGTGCCGTGCCCACCTGCGCCACACGAATTTTGAGGGCAGCAATGTGCAGGATACGAATTTGTTCCGATCGAAGGGGGCAAATTTGACGGGGGCTTGGGTGAATGAGTTAACGGTACATCCTAACGGCCATCGCCATTTGATGTAGCT
>JBMTWK010000497.1:0-3251 GCA_049452395.1 Prochlorothrix sp.
CCCTGTGGCTAGAACTGGGGCTAAAACTGGGGCTACTGGGGCTGAAACGCTCCGGTACCGACGATCGGGGCTGGGCAAAGGGCCAAGGCTGCTGGGGCATACTGGCAACAGTTGGAGCCACCGCACCGGATCCCCCACTGCGACCCGATCCCGATCCTGCTCCCGATCCGGAACCCGCTCCCGATCCCATTCTGGACCCAGATCCCCCCGAACCCGCCCCCGATCGGGCACCGGATGCAGCTCCGGCTGTGGAACTACCGCGATCGCCCGATCCCTGGCCAGATTGGGCTTGGGGTCGCCCTTGGGTCGCAGGGGTTACCGCCGTGGAGGTTGCCGTGGAGGTTGCCGCTGGGGTTGCTGTTGGGGCGATCGGGGCCGCAGTCCTAGGAGTCGTAGCAGGGATTGTTCTCGCAGCAGCCTGAGTCGCAGCCGGGGCAGCAGAAGCCGCAGCGGTGTGAGCAATGCGGTTCACCCGCACAGCCGCAGCATTGGCCATCGCCCCAGCGCTAGCCTCAGGCGCGATCGAACCCGCCGCCCCAGAACTGACCCCAGAACTAGCGCTAGAACTCGCCGCTTCCATCGCAGCCGCAGCGCTAGAGGACTCTAGGGGTTGGGTTTCGGGCCGAGACAGGGCTTGAACAGCAGTCAGGGCCACCGGGGGCACATCCACCAGGGGCAACCAATCAGCGGGACGGGGCGCATCGGGCGCAGAGATCAGCGGAGCCTCCTGGGTAAAAGACCAGAAAAAAGGCACCGTTTGGGCAACGGTAGACAGCGCCAGCAACAACGGCAACTGCCGCGATCGATCGTGCTTTTGCTGCAATTCTGCGGGCGACAAGACGCGCCGCTGGGGATACATCTCAACCCGTCGTCCGGTGTAGGTCAGTTCCATGGTTTAACCCCCTGTTTCCAAAAGTTGCGGTGTGGGCAAGGTCTCCCATTCGCTTCGCCCTCCGCCGCCCCTCAACCGGACGGGATGGCAACCCTTGCAGGAGGTTTTGGCACAGGTTTTGGGACAAGTCTGCGGCACAAGTCTGCGGCACAAGTCTGCGGCACAAGTCTGCGGCACAGCAAAAAAGCCTACGGTACTGGGGTGGGGTTGCAGTCTGCGATAATTTGGACGACTGCCTAGCGGTTATCCTGCGATCGGTCGATCGCCCTTAAATCCCTCTTCTCTTCGCCTTACCTGGGTTTGAAATCATGAGTGATACGCTGTTCACGAAAATCATTAATCGCGAGATTCCGGCTGATATCGTCTATGAAGATGATCTTTGCCTCGCGTTCCGGGACATTAACCCCCAAGCCCCCACCCACGTCCTCTTAATCCCCAAAAAACCAATCCCCAAGCTCTCCGATGCAACCCCCGCAGATCATGCCCTGCTGGGACATCTGCTGATCAAAGTGGGGGCTGTGGCCGAGCAACTGGGGCTGAGTGGCTTTCGGGTTGTGATTAACAATGGAGAAGAGGCCGGACAGACCGTTTTCCACCTCCATTTGCATATTTTGGGCGGTCGATCGATGGCATGGCCCCCCGGTTGAGCCAAGGCCGATCGGGATTCCCGGTAACAGGCCAGATTTTTGCTAAACAGGCTAAGTTTCTGCCTAACCGGGCAAATTATACCCTAACGGGCAAGGGATCGCTCCAGTAAATCCCGTGACGGTTCCACCAACGACCAGGAACCATCGGGCTGCTTCCGTAGGGTCGCAAATTGGAGCATCTCCCCGGCCCCGATCGTCCCCCCCTCCTTGACCTCACCCAATTGGGGCCGATGCAAGCCACAGAGCCGAAACAGGTAAGCAGGCACCTCCGGCGAAGAAAAAATAACGCAATCGGGGGTATGGGGCCGAACTTCGCCGCTAAAGGGCGCTTTGACCTTGCCGCCTTGGAGGGCGATCGAAATATCCCCCAATCCCCCCACAATGCGGTAATCTGCCACCCGCTGCCCCATTTCCAACTCCCACTGCTGCTGCACCAAAAGGGGCCGAACTTCCGGTTCTTATGCCTGATTCCACCACCACTGTCCCGCCATCAAGCCCAGAACTCCCGCCACGCCCGCAATCTTAGCGATAAAGGAAACGGTAACCCGCATATTCATCTCCTTCATAGAGAATAATGAGCCAAGTTTCGGGGTCAAACTCCAGGGGATAGGCTTCCCGCAGCGCCAGGGTTCCAGCCCGAATTTGCACCGAGGGCAAAATGCAGTAGGGTTCCGCAATAATGCTTTGGATGCGCTGCTTGGGGTCGCGTTCGGGCACCGTCAAGATTTGGGCCAGTTGCGCCCGCGAAATCACCGCCTGGGGCTGGATCACCTCCTGGCAATGGTCATTCGATTTATGGACTGCACTGGAGAAAACCCGACCTGGACCCAGTAAAAGCAGGATTCCTCCCAGCATCAGCGCAAAAATCCCCCAAATAGGCCAAGGATAGGACCAAGGCTCAGGCACTGTAATCACCAGGCGACGGCTAGGGGAGCAACGATCGCGGGGAACCGTCGATCGCGCTTCGCCCCCAGAAAAGGCGCTAGGCGCAGCAGGAGGCCGATCGGCAGCGTGGGCGTTGAAATTGGCATACTCCCCAGGGGCGGCGTAGGCAGGGGGAGCAGCGGCGGGGTAAGCCTCAGGATAGGGGGCAGGTGTGGGATAGGGCTGGGGCGGGAGATGGGGAGGGGGGGGGGTAGCCGTGGCGATGGCGATAGAGGTCGGGCGGAGGCGGGACCGATCGATCGCGGGGGCCAATGGGCTGAAAAGTACCGGGCGGAGGGTTGGTTGGTTGGCTGGTTGGTTGGTTTGTCGGTTGGCTGGTTGAGGGGTTGGTTGGTTGGTTAACGACAGGCTGGGGATCAGCGGATGGGTAATCGTAAGATTGGCTAGGATAATAGAATTTGGTGGCCTGAGCAGAACCGGGAGGAGGATTAGACGGTGAATAAGACCGATTTTCTGGAAAATTGGCACTGAAGGCGTTACCTAAGCGATCTTGATAGTCTGGACTGGGTTGCCCAGGCTGAGGCCCATGGGGTTGAGACCCAGCCCCAGCGATCGTTTCGGGATATTCAGAGGCAGGATATTCAGGCACATCTGAGGACTCAGACGAGGAATGGGACGGAGGCGGGGTTGGATGGGTCATAGGGGGTTGACTTCCAACTAGTACGTCTATACTATAAGCGATTCCCAAAACAATGCCAAGGTCCAATTCGGCCAAAAAAACAGGGCAACCACGGGGGGTTTGCCCCTACCGCATCGGTTAATCCGCC
>JBMTWK010000498.1:0-3250 GCA_049452395.1 Prochlorothrix sp.
AGGGGGGATCGCCGATTTGCAATCGGCCTTCTTCAGGGGACAGGGGGAATCACAGAGGCCACACCGGCACGATCTGGAACCGCCGCTTTGCGATCGGCCTTCTTCATTCCCTAGCTCAAGATCAGGCGGGCAGCTCCTTGAAGGCGTTGGAGGGGTTCCACCGATCGGGGCAAATTCGCCAACGGTACGATCGCCAACTCCCCAAACGTATCCGCCACCATGGGTAAAGCTGCCTCATAGCGGTTCTGCACCACAAAACGCTGATAAATGCCGCGATGGTGCATTTCCTGAGCCAGCCGCTGCGTTTCCGCAATAATGGCCGATTGATTCTGGCAAACGGCGATAAACTCCGTATGCTCCGGATCTTGCAGCTTTTTCTGGGCCGTCACCACCTGCTTACGCAAGGTCCGCAGCCGTCCCATCAGGTCCGTGCGCCCCACCACACTTTGATACTTCATCCACAGCTTAAAAATAAAGCCCAACCAATCGGCTAAGGCCGTCGGCATTTCCAAAAACCGCAGCAGGTGACCCGTCGGGGCCGTATCCAGCACAATCAAGTCCTGACTGCCCGACTCCAACAGCTCCATCACCGCCACCAGCGACAGCATTTCATCAATCCCCGGCAGAGACTGATCGGCCAGCTTGCGCCATGCTTCCGGGCCATAGGCCAGCTTCAGATTTTCATCATCACTGTCGCCGCTCATCATCTCGGCCAGTTCCCAAAGGTACTCCCGGCGGAAATCATCGAGCACCAGTTCTGCGTCAATTTCTTGGCCGCTGAGATTGGCCGTAATGGCCTGTACCTCGTGGCCCAGGGGTTGGCCAAAGGCATCGCCGAGGGAGTGGGCGGGGTCGATCGAGATGACCCGCACCGATCGATCGCCATAGCGATCGGCCAAACCCCAGGCCAAAGCCGCCGCCACCGTTGTTTTACCCACACCCCCCTTACCGCCTAGGATCAGCAACTTGCGGCCCTCGGCGAGGAAATCGGGACACTGGGGTTGCGTTGGTTCAGGCCAAGTCAGCGGCGTGGGATCATCAGGAACCGTATAGGTGGGGGGATCCTGCAACTGGCCCCAAAGGTCATCTAAGGCGGCACCGCCAACGGGTTCTTGGTCCTGGCGCGGCGAGACTTGGAACAGCCGATCGCCCGCGAGGGTTTGGAACTGCTCCAACAGTTGCCGTTGCTCCCGCAGCCGATCGCGATCGGCCACCGACATCTCAGTGTCCTGGGGCAACACCACACGGTTCAGGAAAATGCCCCCACAGGGAATCTCCAACTGGGCCAACGACCCCATAAACCGCTCCGTTTCCGCAAAGCTCATTGGCTCCGGAATGGCCACCACAAAACAGGACGTGCGCTGCTTATCCTGCAACAACTGCCGTCCCGCCAGCAAATCGCCCTTCAGCGTCTTCAGAAACTCGTCTGCTTTGTCTTCCGTGTAGTTTTGGGTACGCCGGAAGGTTTTTTCCATGACTCGATGCTTTTCTTGGAACAGTTCCAACGCTTCCAAAAACTGATCCAAAAAGTCCATCAGCCCCAGCAAATTCAAACTGTGGCCACTGGGAGCCATATCCACCACCACCCGATCGGCCTCGGCCTCCCGTAGCAGTCGCTGAATCTCCAAAATTCCCATTAATTCATCAATTCCCGGCCAATTCAAGTCCCAAACTGGCCCCAGGTCATCCGCCTCCACAAAACTGCCCCGCTCTAACAGTAGCTCTAGGGTATCCCCGTACCGGGCCTTAAATTCTGTCAGTAGGCTTTTGGCATCAAGGGCACGGGTTTGCAGATTGGGCAAGTCATCAAGGGCCTGGGGCCGATCGGTCACCGAGGTCAGCAAAACATCCCCTAGGGAGTGGGCCGGATCTGTGGAGATAAGTAGCACTCGCGCGTCGGGAAACTGGTGTGCCCAATAGCGAGCCAAGGCACAGGAGAGGGTAGTTTTGCCAACGCCTCCTTTACCGCTCAGAAGGGCAAGCTGTAGCTGAGGATTGGGAGTTATGGCCATAAATCTAGAACGACTAGGGTCGGTTGCAAGGACGAATGCAAGGAATGAGGAGCGGAAGCACAGGGAGAACAGACAGCGGATTATAGCCGCTCTAGTGGTGGCTTTACCCGCTGGGGAATTTGCCCATCCACCGGGGGATGGAAAGGGGCGATCGGGGGGCTACAGCAGGGGGAAGCTCTCACCGTGGTAGAACCCCGGAGAACGCTCTGGTGGGATCAGCCTGCTGGCCAGTCCCTCCCCATGAAGCGGGCAATGGCCCCAAGGCAGGACTAGCCGCGATCGTCTGACCCTATTCTAGGGTACCGATCTGCCGGGACAGTCTAAGCCTTATCTACGGAAACCAGGGCACCTCGAAAAACTCAACCTTGTTCGGTATGGCTTCAACCCCAGCGGGGGTAGTGTGCGGTTCAGCCTGCGGCTCGATCGGCGGCTCAATCTGTGGCTCGATGATCTGTAGCTCCATGATCTTGTAGCTCCATGATCTATGGCTCCATGATCCGCGCCGCCCTCCCCGTCAGGTATATCTCCCTGGGGAACAAGCAGGCAACCGGTCCAAGCCACCCGCTGGTCGCACGAGCTAACTGGCCCATCACACCTCGCCACCGTGAGCAGGTTCCTTCCGTCCCGCCTCGAAGTGCCCACCATTCCCTCAATCATTCTTTTTACAACCGACTTCTTCCGGATCGCACTGCCAACCAGCCACGGGTAAAACCGGGCCAAAGGCAAAAACAGGCCAAAGATAAAAACCGGGCCAAAGGCAAAAACAGGCCAAAGGCAAAAAAAAAGGAGAGTCACTGGGTGACTCCCCCAATCATCAGGGTGCATCTACAGTTTTTATATTACACAAGATCGTGAGGGGTGTCACCCCCTTGACAGATATTTTTTTCATGGTGCTAGGATTTTTCGATCCGATGAGGGCAGTACAGCCCCTTTAAAGTACAGCCCCTTTAAAAATGAAGAACCCCCTCCCTCCCTCTTATATCCAAGGGAAGCCAGGGGAAATCCTTGCGAAATTTCGCCAATATTGCCGACCCTTGCCCAGCATCGGGTCAGAACCCGCCCAACGCAGCCAGAAAGAAGCCAGCCAGAAAGAAGCGTTGACCAGAACAGCCGCGATCGGGGCAAGCCTCACCCACACCTAACGGTCACGCTTAACACGCCGCACAATCACGCGCTGCACAACCGCCGAACAATTTACGCGCTGCACCATCACCCTGAACAGTCTTGACGCTCTAAGA
>JBMTWK010000499.1:0-3224 GCA_049452395.1 Prochlorothrix sp.
CTCACGACGCGGGCAAGATGCCCGCACTGGAAAGGGGATGGGAATTTTCGCCATGTTGTACTCGTTTTTGGCCGGTAGGGGCAATCCCCCCGTGGTTATCCCGGTTTTTTGGCCTTAAGACATGAGATTCAGGAAGATTGCCTCCTCACTTGGGGTGTATCTCGCTTTTACAAAAAGACAGCCGGTCCGGCTATCCCACAGGAGAGAATTTTGTGGGATGGGCCTCTGGCCTGTCCAAACTGAGATGCTCCCCTGCCCCGAAACCTTCAATGGGGAAACTGGGGATGCGATCGTAGGGGTTCCAGCAGCGGATCCGTGAGGGCACGGGCACGGAGGGAGTCCGTTCCAGACCCCTGGGGACCATCCCCCGCCAGGACAATGTGTAGGAACTCCAGGGCACGATCGGCCTCGCCCCGTTGGCTATAGCAGCAAGCTTTGTTGTAGTAGGCCAGCAGGCGATCGGGATCCCGATCCAAGCCCCGATCGAGGGACAGCAACGCCCCCTCATACTGACCCAACTGCATCAAAACAAAGCCCCGATCGAACCACAGATCAGCCCAGTGGGGATTTAAACTCAAGGCCCGATCGAAGGCCACCAGCGCCGCCTTCCACCGCTGAAGATGGCCCAAGGTCACCCCCTGGAGGTAGGGCGCAAGGGCAAGCCGGGGCAAAACTGCTTCTAAGGCTTTGAAGCTCTGCAAAGCAGGCTCTAGCTGTCCTAACTCCAGTTGAGTCAGCCCCATTTCATACCAAACACCCCCAAAGGCCGGATCCAGTTCGATCGCCTCTTGAAACGCCTCTAGGGCCGCGATCTGCTGTTGCTGCTGTCGCTGGAGTTGCCCCAGTTCGTACCAGACCTTAGCTTGGTTCGGATTGGCTTGAAGGCTCTGTTGCAGGGCAGCCAAAGCAGCCGCAGATTGCCCCAACCGCAGCAAAATCATAGCCCGCCGCAGCAGCAGTGCAGCACGATCGGACTGGCCAGGGGTAGTATCGGAAGCTGGACTGGAATCGAGCCGATCGGCCCCGTTACCCCCAGAAATAGACCCCGGAGCCACATCAGGATCGGTCAAGCTCTGGGATGGGTCAGTAGAGGCAGCCTCATCGGGATCAGTCAGGGCCGCCAGAGCTGCGTCAACGGTGGCGAGGTGAACTTGGGGGGGTTGGGGCGGGATGCGAGGACGGCGGGGAGTGGGGGTTGATCGGCCCGATCGGGGTTGACCCGATCGATCGGCCTGCCGCCGTTTTTGGACCTGGGTGACGATCACCGCAACCACAATCAAGGCAACCAGAAGGGGGCGGGAACCCGCCTGGAAAATGTGATAGGTGACAATAAAAGTGCTAAAGAGAGGCTCTAGGGGAAACTGAAACAGAGAAGCCGTAAACAGAAAAACAAAGGCCCAAAAAAAGCGACCCACCGCTGGGACCAGCCAAAAAGCTGCAAAAACCAGCAGAAATCCGTAACGACTGAAACCCCGGAGCTGCTGCTGCCAAGCCTGGGGCAACCAAGGCTGAAAAACCCCATAGCCATCTAGGGGAGGAATCGGCAGCAGATTCAGGACTAAGGCCGCAATTTCCAGAATAATTAGCAGATAGAGACTGTAGGCCAGCCAGTTTTCCTGAAGAATAGCCTGAAAGCTGCTGCTATCCCCCGCAGAAAAGAGTCTTTCCAGGCTAGCAGGGGCCAAAACCGCAGTCCCGCCGGGAATTTGGCGCAGAATCAGACTAAGGCCACCTGCAAACAGTAATGTAGCCACGGGTCCCGCTAGGGAAACAGCACTTTGCCACCAGCGATTCCGGAGTTGATGCTGGTTAATGTAAACTGCGCCACCGGGGAGAGGAATGCCACCTAACAGCAGAAAAATCAGCGGGAGAACCAGACTAAGCTGTAAATCAGTGTATTTAAGGGGATTAAAGGTCAAATAGCCCTTGTCTTTAACCGAAGTATCTCCCCCCCAATAGGCAATGAGGGCATGGCCAAACTCATGGGCACACACCGAGACAATCCAACCAACAAAAATACAACTGGTAAAGGCAATCTCAAACACAGAGATACTCCAAGCTTAGGGGCGAAGGATAGCGTTACAAGAGCCTAACCCCAGAGCCGACGGCGGGAAGGCCCCCCAAGGAGATCGTGGGCATCCTGCAACAAATCCGGAATCGGCAACTGGTGGGGACAGCGGGGCAAACAGTCGCCACAGTCCGTACAGCGATCGCCCCGACGACCGGGAAACCAATGGCCCGCATTTTCAAACATCCGGTACCGATATTGGCCAAATCCCGTCATTCCATAGGCCACCGCCAAATTTCGCAGCCGCAGCACCTCCGGAATTTGAATCTCTTCAGGGCAGGGCAAACAAGCATAGCACTGATGGCATTGACTGGGGCCGAGGCGATCGGTCTGGGCCTGGGCCAAACGCTGGAGAATCGCCACTTCTTCCGGGGTCAGGGGATCGGTGCGATCGGCCACCGCCAAGGGATCGGCTAGCTCCTCCGGCACCGCAGGGCCAAGGCTGAGGGTGGTAATGCGGGGATCGGCCAAGAGAAAGCGATAGTTCAAATGGAGGGGCGATAGGGGCAGGCAAAGATCCCGCAGGGTGGGGGGTGGGGTGTAGAGTTGGCCCCCTTTGTCGGCGGGGGAAATGATAAACAGGCCCAAGTCGTGCTGCTGGGCCAGGTCAAGGGCGGGGGCATTGTGTTGGAACAACAAAGAATAATGCAAGTTGGCAAAGTCAAAGCGATCGCTGGCGATCGCCGCTGTGATTAGCTCTAAATTGCCATGGCTAGAAAACCCGATCGACCCCACCAGCCCCGCCGCCTGGGCTTCCTGCAACGCCGCCCAACCCCCCGCCTCCAGCCACTGCCAATGCTCCGCCGTATTCAGACCATGAACCGCCACCAAGTCCAGCGCCTCAACCCGGAGCCGATCGCAGGATTGCCGCAAACGCGGGAGAACCTCCGCCGCGTCGCCCGTGGGCAAAATCTTAGTGGTGAGATAGACCTGCGATCGGCTCAGCCCTACCTGCGCCAAAGCCGGGGCCAACACCTGCCCCAAATACGGCTCACTGGCCCCATAGGCGGGAGCCGTTTCCAGATGATTAATGCCCTGCTGAAGCGCCGCAACCAAGGTAGCCTGAAAGGTCTCAGGACTCTGTAAACATCGCATTAATCCCAAGGAAAAGACCGAGAGGGAAAGATTAGTGCGGCCAAAGCGACGGTATTGCACA
>JBMTWK010000500.1:0-3219 GCA_049452395.1 Prochlorothrix sp.
TGGATGAGGCGTTCCGCAAGCTTTTGTCCTAACCAACCCGTCACTTGCTATACCACCGCCACGATCGGCAACCAAGCCTACCGCATTGAAACCATCCGCGTCCCCACCCAAAACCTCGACAGCCTCATGACCCATGCCGGGGAACTGACCGTGACCAAAATCCGGGTAGCCCATCGCTTGGCAGAAATTGAGGCCATCACAACCCTATGGGAAGAGTGGAACCGAGACTTTTTTGTCAACCGCTTTCTCTTCGACGAAGCCAAGGGCAGCACCGGCACCAGCCCCAGTTCCGTCTCCCGCTACAGCCCCAGCCATCACTCTAGCCCCAGCCCCAGCTACAGCCCCAGCTACAGCAAAAAACAGAGCAGCGTCCCCCAAAACCAATCCCTCCAGGCATTCTATAACCGGGCCGAAACCTACCTCCAAAAGTTGGGGTCACTCTCCGAGCATCTCCGCAGCGCCCTCTACGAGGACATTACCCGCCTAGAGATGATCAGCGATGAACTAGAGGAAGGCATTCGGACCTTGCGGCTGTTGCCCCTGTCTACGCTGTTCAATCTTTTCCCGCGTATGGTCCGGGATTTGGCCCGTCAGGAGCAGAAACAGGTGGAATTGGTGATTGAGGGCGGGGAAACCAAGGCTGATAAGCGCATTGTCGAAGAAATGCGGGATCCCCTCATGCACATGATCCGCAATGCGATCGATCACGGAGTCGAAACCCCCGCCCGCCGTCGCCAACAGGGCAAACCCGAAACCGCCACCCTCACCCTCCGCAGCTACCAAACCCCCAGCAGCATCGTCATTGAAGTGCAGGATGATGGCAAAGGACTGGATGTTATGGCCGTTAAAGAAACGGCGCTACGGCGGGGTCTAGTGCGCCCTGAGGAGCTAGAAAGCCTCATCGAGAGTCAGATTCAGAATTTAATTCTTCAGCCCGGATTTTCTACCTGTACCATGGTGACGGAAATTTCTGGGCGGGGAGTGGGGCTAGATGTTCTGCGCACCAATGTGGAGCACCTCAAGGGGACGATCGAGGTTGAATCCACCCCCGGCCAAGGCTGTCTGATCCGGGTACAACTGGGCACCACCCTCACCACGGCCCATGTCATGATTGTGGCCATTCAACAGCGCAACTATGCCATTCCCGTGGAATTTGTCCAAACAGCCTGCTTGGTCAGTCCTGAGGATATCTTTACGATCGAAGGCCGAGACACGATCGTCTATGATCAACAGCCCATTTCCGTCGCCTTTTTGGCAGATTTACTGGAATTATCCAGCAGTGGCAGCAATTTACCCAAAAAGCAGCGATTGCCCTGTATTATTGTGCGGGCCGGGGCCGATCGCCTCGGTTTGTTCGTGGATGATTTAGTCGATGAGCAAGATGTCGTCCTCAAGCCCCAGAGCCAACTGCTCAAACGGGTCCGCAATGTCTCCGGCGCAACCATTTTGGGCACCGGGGAAGTCTGCATGGTCCTCAATCCCCAGGACTTAATCCAGTCGGTGCGGCGCAAGCGCAGTGCCGTATTGAGCAGCAGCCTGAGCAGCAGTGGCTCGGCGATCGGGGTCAGCAGTGCCCTGCCCCAACAACAGGTTGTGCTGCTTGTGGAGGATTCGATCGCCACCCGAACCCAAGAAAAGCGGATTCTCGAAGGTGCAGGCTACCAAGTGATTACCGCCGTAGACGGCATGGATGGCTTTAACAAGCTCCAGGCCAACTCCGTGGATGCCGTGGTCTCCGATGTGCAAATGCCAAATCTGGATGGCTTGGGCCTCACTGCACGGATCCGCCAACATCAGGAATATAATGAAATCCCGGTCATCCTTGTCACCACCCTGGCCAGCGACGAAGATCGACGACGGGGAGCCGATGCCGGGGCCAATGCCTACATCACCAAAGGTAGCTTTAGCCAGGATGTCCTCTTAGAGACCCTCCAGCGATTGATTTAAGCCATGGTTCTGGGGAGATTACCCTATGCCTTCTCTGCCAATTCGGGTTTTTCTAGTTGAAGACTCTCCCATTGCCCTGACCATCCTCAAGCGCATTTTTGCCAGTACCGCCGAGTTGGAGGTCGTGGGCACCGCAACCAATGGGCTAGATGCCCTAGAGGCAATCCCGGCCCTGGAGCCTGATATCATTTGCACGGACTTTCACATGCCCAAAATGGGTGGCATAGAACTCACCCAGCGCTTAATGGAAATTTATCCCCGCCCCATTTTGGTAATTAGTGCTTCAGTGCAGGAGGAAGACCGCGATAATGTTTTCCGTGTCTTGGAAGCGGGAGCTTTGGATGTTTTTCCCAAGCCGCGCACCGGCCTTAGCTCTGAATATGACAAAAATAAGGCGGATTTAATCCACAAGGTCAAGCTGCTGTCGGGGATCAAGGTCTTTACCCAACGCCGCAATCGTCTGGCCCCGACTACGCCCACCGCGACCTCCACCCAGGCTACCCCCTCAATCGCGGCGGCCCGCGCAACGGCAACAACGGCCTCGGTTTTGGCCTTGGATATTCGTGCGCCCCGGATCTTGGCGATCGGGGCTTCTACCGGTGGCCCCCAAGCGTTTAAGGTGCTGCTGTCGGACTTGCCGTCCAACTTTCCGCTGCCCGTGGTCTGTGTTCAGCACATCAGTGAGGGATTCCTAGGGGGCTTGATTAGTTGGCTCAGCCAGTCCTGTAAACTCCCGATTCAGGAAGCCCAAGCGGGCACCCGACCCCAAGCGGGCCATGTCTACTTTGCACCGGATCACCACCACCTGACGATCGACAGCCAAGGCTATTTTCATCTCTCCAAGCAAGCGCCCGTGGTGGGCCATCGCCCTTCGGTGACGGTTTTGTTTAACAGCGTGGCGGCCTACTACCGACGATCGGCGGTCGGGGTCTTGCTAACGGGCATGGGCAGCGATGGCGCAACGGGGTTACAGGCCATGGCCCAGGCCGGAAGCCATACCATCGCCCAGGATGAAGCCAGTTCCGTCGTCTTTGGAATGCCCAAGGAGGCGATCGCCCTCGGCGCAGCAAAACAGATCCTGCCGATCGAGGCGATCGCCCCCACCCTCCTCAAACAAATCCTCACCCCCAACCCTTCGCCCTAACGGTCTTCCTACCCCCCCGCAATCCTGAACCCCCCATAATCCTGGCAGGGCTTCCCCCGCTCTACCCCCTGCCTCCCCCCATCCACAACTTAAGAAAACACAGCCCATCCAAAAACACAAAAAATAAG
>JBMTWK010000501.1:0-3213 GCA_049452395.1 Prochlorothrix sp.
AATGAATTGGAGCAAATTCGGCAATTTTTAACCGGGACAGCCTTAACCGTTGTCCTAGATGTCGTCTCCTCCCTGATTTACGTCGTCGTAATGCTGCTCTACAGCCCCAAGCTCACCGCCGCTTCCCTGGCCACCATTCCCCTCTTTGTACTCCTAACGGCCATCTTCGCCCCCATTATCCAACGCCAACTCCGCATCAAAGCCGAACGCAACGCCCAAACCCAATCCCACTTGGTCGAAGTTGTTTCAGGAATTCAAACCGTTAAAGCCCAGAACGTAGAACTACGGGCACGGTGGCGCTGGCAAGAGCTATACGGGCGCTACGTCAGTGCAGGCTTCAAAACCGTCCAAACTGCGACTTTATCCAGTGCCGCCAGTGGTTTCTTAAACAAAGCCTCCGGCCTCATCGTGCTCTGGTACGGCGCGTTTCTCGTTCTCAACGATGAACTCACCCTCGGCCAGCTCATCGCCTTCCGCATCATTGCCGGTTACGTCACTGGCCCCATCCTGCGCCTCGCCCAAGTTTGGCAAAACTTCCAGGAAACCGCCCTCTCCCTAGAGCGCCTCAGTGACATTGTGGATACGCCCCAGGAAGCCACCGAGGAAGAACGCAATAATATCCCCATGCCCCTGATCCAGGGACAAGTTCAGTACGAGGAGGTCTCTTTCCGCTTCCGGGGCCAAAATACGGCAACATTAGCCAATATTAACCTCCAAATAGAGCCGGGTACCTTTGTGGGCGTAGTCGGCCAAAGTGGATCCGGCAAAAGTACCCTCGTTAAGCTCCTCTCACGCCTTTACGACCCAGAAGTCGGTCGGATCTGCATCGATCAGTATGACATCACCAAAGTCGAACTCTACTCCCTACGGCGGCAAATCGGCATTGTGCCCCAGGATAGCCTCCTTTTTGATGGTACAGTTGAGGAAAATATCGCCCTAGCGCGTCCGGATGCCACGATCGAGGAAGTAATCGAAGCAGCCCGCATCGCCGTAGCCCACGACTTTATCATGGGCCTTCCCGCCGCCTACAACAGCCGAGTGGGGGAAAAAGGCGCAAACCTCTCTGGGGGACAACGGCAACGCATTGCGATCGCCCGCACCGTCCTGCAAAATCCCCGCCTCCTGATCATGGACGAAGCCACCAGCGCCCTCGACTATGAAACCGAACGCCAAGTCTTCGAGAACCTCATGGACTGGTTTCACGATCGCACCGTCTTTTTCATTACCCACCGCCTCAGCACCGTGCGCCGTGCCCACCAAATCATTGTCATGGAACAAGGTTCGATCGTTGAAATGGGAACCCACCAAACCCTAATGGACCATCGCGGTCGTTATTACTGCCTCTACCAGCAACAGGATGCCCTAGTCTAGGTCCCATCCCGCCTCAGGCCACCGCATAACCCCACTCTACTCACAGCACGATCGTCCCGCCCTCCCTACTCCTCCATTTCCCCCTTAACCATGAGCCAGACCTCCTTCTCAACGCCCACCCCCCCCAATAACAACACCCCAGGTGCCCTAGCTCCCCGTCCCCCCCAGGATCTCGCCCCCACGGCCTCCGGCGGCAGCAGTTTAGCCATCAACTACTTTGACCAGCCCGTGATTCTGCGGCAGCAACCCTGGGTGCCCCAGTTCATTATTGTCACGATCGTCGGGGTCACCACCTTTACGATCGCCTGGGCCTGCATTGCCAAGGTAGACGAAGCCATCCCCGCCCAAGGCAAACTAGAACCCACCGGCTCCGTCCAACCTGTCCAAGCCCCCGTCGGGGGAGTCGTCAAACAGATTTTGGTCGAAGAGGGCGATCGTGTCACCCAAGACCAAACCCTGATTATTTTTGACCAAACCACAGCCCTAGCCGAGCAAAACTCTCTTCGGGAAGTCCAGCAATCCCTGGAGTCAGAAAATCGCTACTATCGCGCCCAAATGGACAATACACGGGGGGATCTGCCCGCCATTCCCCTAACGGATATTCCCCCAGAGGCCGCCACCCTCACCGCCAACCGCGCCACCCTCGTTGAGGAAAATAACCTCTATCGCGCCATGCTAGGGAACGGTAACGTTTCCCTCTCCCTCGCCCAGCAGCAACGGCTCAATTCCTTCCTATCAGAACGAGAATCACGGGTTGCTGCCGCCCAGTCCCGCGTTGAACAAGCCCAACGTCAATTCAACCAAGTCCAGGTACAGCTCACCAGCACCCAAAATCAGTTAAAAGTCAATCAAGAAATCCTCGATCGTATCCTCCCCCTCTCCAAAGATGGCGGTATCGCAGAAATTCAAGTCCTACGCCAACAACAAGAAGTTGACAACCTAGCATCAGAATACGATCGCCTGATCGAAGAACAACAGCGAATTCAATACACCATTACCGAAGCCCAAGAAACCCTCGCCAATACCCAGGCTGTCTCTACCGACGATATTCTCACCCGCATCGCCGAGAACGAAAAACGTCTCGCCGACATTGACAGCCAACTCAGCAAAGTCATTGTTGAAAATGAAAAGCAAATTCGTGAAATCAACAGCCAACTGAGCCAAGCTGCCCAAACCCTCATCTACCAGGAGTTAAAAGCCCCAACCGCAGGCACCGTATTCGATTTAGAAGCCGTTGGCCCTGGTTTTGTCGCCAATACCAGCGAACCCATCCTCAAAATTGTGCCCGACAGCACCTTAGTGGCAGAAGTCTTTATTACCAACCAAGATATCGGCTTCGTTAACTCGGCCCTCCGGGACGCAGAAGTAGCCCGTGCCCAAGCTGGGGGAAATATCGATAAAAATGAGTGTTGGGCCGGATCACCGACACAAACCGACACTAACTCTAAAACCAGCGTCTGCGTTGACGTGCGGATTGACTCCTTTCCCTACAGTGAATTTGGGGATATCAAAGGAAAATTAATCAGCATTGGTTCCGATGCTCTCCCTCCCGACGAAATCTATCAATTCTATCGCTTTCCCGCAAAAATCGAACTGGAGCGACAGGCGATGTCGATCGAAAACCAAGAAGTCGCGTTGCAATCCGGCATGTCCGTGAGCGTCAACATCAAAACCCGCAAACGCCCCATCATCACCTTCCTCACAGACCTCTTTGTCCGCAAAATCGACACCCTCCGCTCCAAAAGCTAACCCAGGAGATCCCCCTCGCTGGGGCGAGGAGCCAAAAGCCAGAGACTCACCCCACAACAAGGCTTGGGGAGGTTGCTGGTCTGTAGGCTACCC
>JBMTWK010000502.1:0-3212 GCA_049452395.1 Prochlorothrix sp.
GTCGCTGAAACTCCTGCCTGACAAACCTTTCACGACTTTTCTGCACCACTAAGCGATCGCAGCCACAATATGGGAGACCTTCGCATTGTGGGCCAGGTCGCGAATAAAGGATTGATCAATTTTGAGGGTATGCAAGGGCAGCAATTGGAGACGGTTGAGGGAGGAGTAGCCCGTGCCAAAATCATCAATGGACAAGCGCACCCCCAAGTCGTGCAATTCCTTGAGAACATGTTGGGTAAAGCCCAAATCCTCCACCGCCACCGATTCGGTGATCTCCAGCTCTAGGTAGCAAGGATCGAGGCCGCTGCTGTGGAGAATGTGATGGACCGTTTCCACTAAATTGGGTTGGCGGAACTGGCGCAGGGAGAGGTTGACCGACATCACAACGGGCGGCAAGTTTTCGGCCTGCCAACAACGGGCCTGGGCACAGGCTTCCCGCAGCACCCACTCCCCAATTTCCGTAATCCAACCGCGCTCCTCGGCCATGGGAATAAACAGCCCCGGAGACACCATGCCCCGACTGGGGTGCCGCCAGCGCAGCAGCGCCTCTAGCCCGCTAATGCCCTGGGTGAGAAGGTTCACCTGGGGTTGGTAAAACACCTCCAACTGCCCCCGTTCCAAGGCATAGCGCAGATCCCGCTCCAGTTCTAAGTCGGCACTGCCGGAACCGTCCTGGGGCTGGTAGAGGGAACAGATATTGCGCCCCAGGTTCTTGGCCTTGTAGAGGGCAACATCGGCTTGGCGAATGAGTTGATCCCCCGTGAGGCGGTAGTGGTTGTTGGGTTGGGTCAGGGCAATGCCAATACTGGCGCTGGTGTGGATTTCGTGGTGCTGAAGCTGAAAGGGTGCATCAAAGGCCGAGAGAATTTGGTGGCCAATGGCGAGGGCGTTGCTTTCGTCGGCGATCGGGTACATCAAGATCGTGAATTCATCTCCCCCCCACCGGGCCAGCAGATTGGGGGCCACAATCAGGGAGTGGAGACGGTGGGTCACGGCCTTGAGCAGGCGATCGCCAAAGGAGTGGCCCAGGCGATCGTTAATGTCCTTAAAGCGATCGAGATCCAAAAACATCACCGCCAGTTGCTGCTGCTGGCTGCGGGTGTGCTGGAGCGCCTCACTGAGGCGATCGGTAAAGAGGGAGCGGTTGGCCAAACCCGTCAAAACATCATGGGTTGCTCGGTAGCGAATATCAGCTTCAGCATGGTGGCGGGCTAGGGCCGCACTGAGACTACTGGCCAAGGTCAGGAGTAGATCACATTCCTGGCGAGACCACTGACGCGGCTGCTGGCAGGTCTGCAAGCTAATATGGCCCCAAAACTCCAGCCCACACATCAGCCCCTGGCCCAGAATGGACTGGATGCCATCCTGTTCTAAAAGGGCTTGCAGCGCAGGGGGACAGTCCGATCGTGATCCCTGAATCATCTGACCCTGGAGGAGGGCTTGGTAACAGTCCTGAAGACCCAGGGCCGTGTAATTGCGGTTCTGGCTCTGGGCTTGGGGCAAGAGGGGCAGAACCCCCGGTCTCACCCATTCCGTCCGCAGACTCATGGCCACATGTCCCTGCTCTGGATCGGGGTGATTTTCATAGATGCAGATGCGATCGACCTCGGTCGCCTCCCCCAAAATGGCCAACACCTTAGCCAGGGCAGCGGTGTGATTCATTTCCGTCAGTAAGCATTGGGTAGCCTCGGCCATGGCCCGCATCAGGCGATCGCGCTGACTCACCTCCTGCTCTGCCTGGTGGCGGGCAGTCACATCCGTCATGAAAATCCGTAGTAGCTCACTCTCATCGAGGCAATGGATCGTTTGCTCAAAGTAGCGATCGTCCACCTGCACCGTGCGATGCCAGGTTTGGCTTGGCTCCGAGGTCGGCGTAAAGGGGACGAGCTGTTTCAGGAGTGGATGGTGTTGGCCCTGGGTCCGCAGTTGGGGAAAGCGGTTGAGGGCTGCCGGGTTGAGATAGGTAATGCGACCCCCAAATTCCATTTCCACCACTGGCGTTTCCATTAACTCTGGAAAGGAAGCCAAACGGAGAATAGAAGCTTCACTCGACTCTGAGGAGGCGATCGGCTCAGCAATCACCGTGACATGCTCGCCACTGTTAAGGTCCAGAAACGCCCGCACCGGATCCTCTGCCTGGAGCAGATCCTCACATTGGGCATTGCTGAGGTTCGTCAGGGCAAAATAGTCCGCTTTGACCGCATGAACCCCAAACTCCACCAAGTCCCCATGGCGCAAGTCGCGGGACAGAACACGCTGACCGTTGACATAGACTCCATTGGTACTGCGCTGACCGTTCAAGCCCCCATCAATGATGCGAAACCAAAACAGATCAGACTCCGGCGAAGTCACCCGCAGCAACATTGCATGGTGGCGAGAAACCGCTTGGGAGTAAATCACAATCGAGTTTTTGGGGTTCCGTCCCAGGCTATAGCTGGTGGCATTGAGACAGATCAGGCGTTGCCCTTGGAGATCGGACATCACCAAAAAATGGCGAATATCCTGGAGATCGGATTGGCTCATAGGATGAAACAAGGGGTAGATGAGGTGGGGGAAGAAACCCCCGTTCACACTAGCCCGGTGTGGGGATAGACGAATGGGGTCATTGCCGATCGGGCCAAAACAGGGCACAACAGCACCTAGCTCCGATCGTCGATGGGAGTGAAACTATCAAACTCGTTAAAAAGATGCCCGTGGGGTGATGATCGTTGCGGGATGCCCGTGGGGTTTGATGATCGGTACAGGTGATGATCGGTGATGATCGATACAGAAGATGATCGGGGAGGATGGGGGCTAGTGGCCTGGGACTTCCTAAAGCTAAAAGCGAATACTGCTAAAGCCAGTTTAGTCGGAATCAGGGGACTAGGTGCAAATCGTCGCAACTTGCGCCCGACCCGTGAAACGACAAATAGGAAAACAGCCATGGCCTTCAGTATTCCCCCAAGAACAACAGATCTTCAAGCATCCCTCAAGAACCACAGGCTCCCAAGACTTCCCCAAGAACCACAGTCCCCAAAGCACAGCCATCCCTCTAGCACTACCCTATTGTCCTCGCCTGTTTCCTAAAAATTCTTCAGAGGTTTGCCCGCTTCTGTGTGCGACTTTACGAGAATTCTGACTTCGCCCCCCTCAGCCTTAGCCCAGCCCCCTCCCTACGCAGACTTACAGCCAAGGGCTATACTTGAAGCGCCAGATTGCTGGCAGATCTATAA
>JBMTWK010000503.1:0-3205 GCA_049452395.1 Prochlorothrix sp.
GAGGCATGGGAGTGGGAGTGGGAGTAGGGGTGGCCTCCGGAGTGGGATCGGGGGGCGGTGGTGTGGGGTCGGCAGCGGGGGCCTCTGGGGTGGGGCTGGCGGTTGGACCGGAACTGACGGAATCGGGGGCATTGGATTGGCTCAGCATCCAGAACCCCGTGAGAACTGACCCGACGATCGAAGCTGCAATGACTAAGGTTTTCAGCGAGTCTCCCCCCTTGGGGGCGGGTGGGGACGGGGGCGGTGCGGTGTAGGATCCCTGGGTTGTGCCTTGGGTTGTGCCCTGGGTCGAGGCGGGTGGGGCAGCTACGGCGCGGGTTTTGACTGTGGCCGTCGGGGCTGGGGACATTACGGTTTTTTGGGCTGAGCCACCTTGGGGGGGTCCAGTGGTAGGATCCAGGGGCGGTGGGGAATCTAGGGGTTGAGGATCCACCATGCCTTGGAGCAGGGCCGCTTGGAATTGGCTGGCGTTGCTATAGCGTTGGGTCGGGTTGGGATCGATCGCCCGCTTTAAAATGGCCGTCAAGGTTGGGCTGATCTGGGGACACTGATGGCTCCAGAGGACTTCCCCGGTGTTGTAGTCCGTCTCTAGGTCTTGGGGCAGGTACCCCGTCAGCATATAGATTGCCGTGAGGGCCACGGCATAGAGATCGCTACTGAAAACCGGACGACCGGCGGCTTGCTCTGAGGACATAAAGCCCGGTGTCCCAATGACGATCGACGGGGTAACCCCCCCCGCCGTGCTGAAGGTACTGCTCATCAGTTCCTTCACCGCCCCAAAGTCGATTAAAACGGGCTTGCGATCCCGTGCCCGAACCATGATGTTATTGGGGTTAAGATCCCGGTGGATAATCTTCTTGCTGTGGACAAACTGGAGAACCTCCAGCAGATTTCGCAAAAGGTCACGCACAAAGGCCTCGCTCTGGGGGCCATGCTGCTGCATATAGCGGGTGAGGGTCTCGCCCTCGATCAGTTCCTGGGACAGGTAAAAGTGACCCTGTTCCTCAAAGTAAGCGTAGAGCGTTGGAATTTGGTCATGTTTCCCCAAATCTTCCAGGGTTGCTGCTTCCCGTTGGAATCGGTCTCGAATGAGGGCAAAGACTTGGGGATCTTGGCTTTGGGGGTGGAGTTTCTTAATCACACAGCGCCGCCGAGACGGCATTTGGGTGTCTTCGGCTAAAAAAGCTTCGCCAAAGCCACCGGCCCCTAAGGACTCCAGAATGTTGTAGCGATTGTCAAGCAGCATGGGCTAGATCCCTTACAGAAGGAAACCCCAAATACAACGACGATCGCCAGATGTTGTAATTAACCCCATCGGTCTCCGGCAATCCGGCAATTGCAGCGCTGTTCATCGGGATAGTCTGAAGATACCACAAAATTGCCCGATCGGCTCCAGGGTAGGCCCTGGGAACCTAACCCTGAAGTTGTCTAGATGGTGGGATTGGCTGCGGAGGGCGACGATCGACGGTCGTTAGCGATCGACGGACCCCATAATCACATCGATACTGCCCAAAATTGCCACAATATCGGCCACCTTCACCCCCCGCAGAATGCTGGACAGCACCTGAAGATTGTTGAAGTCTGGGGCACGAACCTTAAAGCGCCAGGGGAAAATGTCGTCATTGCCCTGGATAAAGACCCCTAGCTCTCCCTTACCGGCTTCTAGGCGCACATAGTGCTCTCCGGCGGGGATTTTGAAGGTGGGGGCGACTTTTTTACCAATGTACTGGTAATCAAAGCCATACCACTCGGACTTTTTGCCCTCCATCATCCGCTTGGCTTCCAGGTTTTCGTAGGGACCACCGGGCAGATTAGCCAGGGCTTGGCGCAGAATCTTCAAAGACTCGCGCATTTCCTGGATCCGGACCTGATAGCGGGCAAAACAGTCCCCTTCCGTGGCCCAGGCAATGTCCCAGTCAAAATCGTCGTAGGACTCGTAGTGGTCTACCTTGCGCAGATCCCACTTCACCCCAGAGGCCCGTAGCATTGGACCCGACAGCCCCCAGTTCAGGGCTTCTTCGCGGGTAATGGTGCCTAAGCCTTCAACACGGCGGCGAAAAATGGGGTTATTGGTGATGAGCTTCTCGTATTCGTCGATTTTCGGGCCAAAGTAGTCGCAGAAGTCCTCACACTTATCGACCCAACCGTAGGGCAGATCCACCGCAACTCCCCCCACCCGGAAGTAGTTGTTATTAATCAAGCGTGCCCCCGTGGCGGCTTCCCAGAGGTCATAGATCATCTCCCGTTCCCGGAAGATGTAGAAAAACGGAGTCTGGGCACCGACATCGGCCAAGAAGGGGCCAAGCCAGAGCAGGTGGTTAGCGATGCGGTTTAGCTCCAGCATGATCACGCGGATGTAGCTGGCCCGCTTGGGGATGGGGATATCCGCCAATTGCTCCGGGGCATTGACGGTGATGGCTTCGTTAAACATGCCCGCTGCATAGTCCCAGCGGCTCACGTAGGGCACATACATGACCGTCGTGCGGCTTTCGGCAATTTTTTCCATGCCTCGATGGAGATAGCCGATGACTGGCTCGCAGTCGATGACGTTTTCACCATCCAGGGTAACAATCAACCGAAGAACGCCGTGCATGGAGGGGTGGTGTGGCCCCATGTTGAGCACCATTGGTTCAGTGCGAGTTTTGATCTGTGCCATGACTACTCGTGCCGTTATGTATGCCGTTGTATATGCCGTTATCGGGGTAGGTTAGGTAGAGCTTCCTAGCCCGCTCCCTATTGTAGTGCTAGATGGAGGTTGTGCTGGGTTCCGCCTTCGACAATCTGGGGCTGGACAGGGGCGAAAAGATGGACCTAAGATGGCAATAGATGACTGTACTAGCGCCCGATCGCGTTCTGTTGCCGCTGTCTTGAGCACCTTTTTTGAGCCATTTTTTGTGGGCAATTGGGTTGAGCAACCGTTGCAGGCGTGGCTGAAGTCAGAGGCTTTCCCCATCACCAATAATGCTATGAAAACTCTGCCCTTTGTGAGTGTGTTCCTGGCGTGGCAAGGCTTTGGGACGTTGGCGGCATCCGTTGCAGCGCTCTTGATGGTGCCCGTTGCAGCCCAAGCTGCGGACCCGATCGCCCCCCTCAACCCTCCCCTAGCGCGATCCCTCGATCACCTCGGTCAACCCTGGCCTCAACCCATTGATAAACGCCCCGCTCAGCCGCTAGACAAACAACTGAACCCCTGTGAAAGTTTTAG
>JBMTWK010000504.1:0-3203 GCA_049452395.1 Prochlorothrix sp.
CGGGCAATGTCGGGGGCCAACCAGGACAGGATCTGATCCTCGGTGCGGCTGGCGTAAAACTCCGGCTGGGCACAGATTTGCTCAAACAGTTCCGAGCCGCGATCGTCGTAAAAATAGCGGGGGGGCAGGGACTTGGGCTGTTGCTGCAACCCCTTGACCACATCTTGGCCATCGTCTTGGTGGCGCAGACCTTCGGGATCACTGAGGTAGCGAATGGTGAGGGCGGGGGAGTCGGTCGGGGAGACAAGACCGGCGGGAGCGGGGAAAGGGGCCACGGGGGCCGAAGATTGGGTCATAGCCAAATGGGTCGGGGGTAATTCAGCAGACTACACTACAGACCATCCTAGCAATCCCTGTCCCTGTGACCTAGAGCCTGTAGTCCCTGCCGGTTTTCCGGTATAATTCCATGATGCAAAACCGTGCCCAGCGAAGCACCACGACATCCCAAGGCGGACCTGTGCGATCGCGGAAGTTTTGGTCTTCCGATCGCGGAGAAATCTTGGGGTTTAAGACAATTTGGGGCTTGAGAAACTGGTGTTTCACGCGAATCTTATGGAAGTACAACCACCATGCGATCTTATTTGGCTGCTGCCCTCCAAATGACCAGCCTTCCGGATTTAGAGCATAACCTCAACCAAGCGGAAGAGCTGATCGATCTCGCAGTGCGTCAGGGTGCGGAATTGATTGGCCTACCCGAAAACTTTGCCTTTATGGGGGAAGACCACGAGCGGGCTGACCGGGCCGCCACGATCGCCGAAGCCAGTCAAAAATTCCTCAAAACCATTGCTCAGCGCTACCAAATTACCCTGCTGGGGGGCGGCTTTCCCCTCCCCGTTACGGACAGCGCCGCCCCGGCCCCCGGCCCAGGTTCGACCCCCGGCCCCAGTAAAGTCCAAAACGTGGCCCTGCTCATTGGCCCCGATGGCACCGAACTGACCCGCTACGAAAAGGTGCATCTCTTTGATGTGGACCTGCCCGACGGCAACAACTACCAAGAATCCGCCACGGCCCTAGCCGGGACCAAACTGCCCACGGTCTATCCCTCGGAGGACTTTGGCAACCTGGGCCTCTCCATCTGCTACGACGTGCGCTTTCCGGAACTCTACCGCCACCTCTCCAAAACCGCCGCCGAAGTGCTGTTTGTCCCCGCCGCCTTTACGGCCTTCACCGGCAAGGATCACTGGCAGGTTTTGCTCCAAGCGCGGGCGATCGAAAACACCTGCTACCTCATTGCCCCGGCCCAAACCGGCACCCACTACGCCCGTCGCCAAACCCACGGCCATGCTCTCATCATCGACCCCTGGGGGCTGGTGCTGGCCGATGCCGGAACTGAACCGGGCTTTGCCATGGCCTCCATTGAACCCACCCGGCTGACCCAGGTGCGCCAGCAAATGCCCTCCCTCAAACACCGGGCCTTCTCCTAGATCATTCGCCCAGGCTCCAGGGGGGGTTCACGGTATGATTGTCTGAACTGTACTAGACCGGACTCATGAGTGTTTTCGCTGTAATGCCTTTCTCCTCCTTCCTCCCGTGGTTTGCTCCGCCCCTCTTGGGCGAGACGGAGGCGGTGTTGGAGGCCGCCTTGGACACAGCCCTGGGCACAGCCCTGGACAGCCCTAGCGAGTCGGAGGTGGGAACCTTTGTGCTGGCGGGAGTCCTGCTGAGCTTGGTGGTGGTCTTTCTGGCCAGCAAAATCGGCGGAGAACTGTGCGCCCGCATAGACCTGCCCCCCGTCCTGGGTGAATTGGTGGGGGGGGTGGTCGTCGGCATCTCAGCCCTCCATTTGCTGGTTTTCCCCGAAGGCGGCAGCTTCAGCGGGGCCGACTCCCTGGTGATTCAACTGTTGGAAACCACCGCCGGTCTGGGTCCGGAGGCCATTACCCAGGTTTTTGAAGCCCAAAGTGAAGTGGTTTCGGTTTTGGCGGAAATTGGGGTTATTTTTCTGCTGTTTGAGATTGGCCTAGAGTCGGACCTGAGCGAACTGATTCGGGTTGGCCCCCAGGCGGCGATCGTGGCGATCGTCGGGGTTGTTGCGCCCTTTGTCGCCGGAACCCTGGGCCTAGTCACCCTCTTCCATCTCCCCGCCGTTCCCGCCATCTTTGCCGGAGCCGCCCTCACCGCCACCAGCATCGGCATTACGGCCAAGGTCTTAGCGGAGTTGCGACAGCTTAGCTCCAGGGAGGGGCAGATTATTATTGGGGCCGCTGTCCTGGATGATGTGCTGGGCATTATTGTGCTGGCTGTGGTAGCCAGTTTGGCCAAAACCGGCGAAATTCGCATCGGCAATATTATTTACCTGATTATTAGTGCCGCAACCTTCCTGGTTGGGGCGATTCTGCTGGGGCGCTTACTGAGTCCGCTCTTTGTGGCCTTGGTCAACCAACTCAAAACCCGTGGCCAACTGCTGCTCTCGGCCTTGATTTTCGCCTTTATTCTCTCCTATATCGCCGCAGCCATCCAGTTAGAGGCAATTTTGGGCGCTTTTGCGGCGGGGCTGGTGCTGGCGGAAACGGAGAAGCAACGGGAACTGGAGGAGCAGGTGGTTCCGGTGGCGGATGTGCTGGTGCCGGTGTTTTTTGTGACGGTGGGGGCCAGAACAGACCTGAGTGTGCTGAACCCTGCGGTGCCTAGCAACCGGGAGGGCTTGATTATTGCCGCCTTTTTGGTGGTGGTGGCCATTGTTGGCAAAATGATCACCGGTTTAACGGTCTTTGGGCCAGAGAAAACCAATCGGCTGGCGATCGGCATGGGGATGATTCCCCGTGGGGAAGTGGGCTTGGTCTTTGCGGGGGTGGGTAGTGCCAGCGGGGTGCTGACGGATTCCCTCGATGCCGCCATTATCGTCATGGTCATCTTCACCACCTTTGTGGCTCCGCCCTTGCTGCGGGTCGCATTCCAGCGGGGCGAGAAACAGGCTGAGGCTGCGATGGTCCCGGCGGGGGGGCACAGCCCAGGGTTAACCGCCACCGAGGCTACGGCAACGGAGGCTACGGTAACGGAGGACACATCAACCGCCGCCGAGGCAAAAACCACCAGCTCGGCGACGGCTCAACCCAGTAGCACCCCTCCAGAACCGCCCCAAGAGACGGCTGAGTCTGAATCCGAGTGACCTGAGGGGCTGTATTGCAGTGCATCCCACTTTGGAACAATCGGGTGTATCCCACTTTCGCCTATGGACAGCCGGTCCGGCTATCCCACAACCA
>JBMTWK010000505.1:0-3202 GCA_049452395.1 Prochlorothrix sp.
GACTCCAATAAGACGGGTTTGTGTGATTTTGTGGTTATTGACCGCGATCGTGCTAAAAGAGGGCGGGTTTGGGTGATTTTGGGGTGGGTAGCTGAGATTTCTGCTGAAACCCGCCCCTACGCGGGGTTGGGGGGATTGGGTTGGGGCTTAGCAGGTTGGGGTTAAAAGGCTTGGATCCAGGCTTTGACTTCGTACTCGGTCCAGATTCCATTTTGCCAATAGGGATCCCCTTCTACTAGCTGCCGCACCGTTGCTTCGTCCGGCGCTTCATAAATGGCAAAAACTTTGGTATTGTCCACAGTAGGGCCGAGGGTGACGAGAACTCCCGAATCCTTTTGTTGCTGGAGTCCTTCAAGGTGAGCCGGACGGTAAGGTGTGCGCTTTTCTAGGGCGTTTTCGCAATAGCTGCCCCACATGACGTATTTAGCCATAGTGCTCCCTTGAACTCAGACTTAAGGCAATAAGATCAACTTAAACGCGCCCTGAAGGACTCGAACCCTCGACATCCGGTTTTGGAGACCGACGTTCTACCAACTGAACTAAGGACGCAAACCGTTAAGGCAACCGCCCTAACGATATCTTGATAATAGCATACCGCAATTTAGAGACTGCGATCAAATCTTTGTTTCACGCGGGTTGCTTTACCGACCCGATCGCGGAGGTAGTAGAGCTTGGCACGGCGAACCTTACCGCGACGCATCACCTTAACCTCGGCAACGAGGGGAGAATGGAGCAGAAAAACCCGCTCAACGCCTACCCCTTGGAAAACCCGGCGAACCGTGATGGTGGTGTTGAGTCCTTGACGGCGCAGCGCAATCACAACCCCCTCGTAGGGCTGCACCCGCTCCTTGTTGCCTTCCTTAATACGGACTCCAACCCGGACCGTATCTCCAGGGTAGATGGTGGGTAGGTCGTCCTTGAGATGTTCCGCTTCGATCGCGCGGATAAGTTCCTGGGCTTTCATACAAAACGTCTAAATAGGGTGACAGTCACCGTCTCGGCAGCGGTGAAGGGAACCTAGGCACCCGCACCCAAGACCAAAGCATGGGAGGATGGGCAGAATGGGATCCCGTCGTTGGGTTTGAAGGTGCTTTGCAGCCCTACAAAAAACCGACAGAAGACCATCTTAGCGGAAAAGGGGCATTCGGTAAATGGGATTGCCGTGGGGTGCCCTTGGGGCAGGGATTTACTGCGAAAGATTCACTGCACAAGATTCACTGCGAAAGATCCACTGCAACCCTCCCGCTTATCTTTGGGGGAAAGGGGATGGGGGCTGTTCCCAAAGACGTTCGCCGACCATCTCATCTTCCCCTCGCCCTTGGGGAGAGGGACCGGGGGTGAGGGGTTCTAGCAGACCTTAGCTAAGCTGTGCGCCTTGGCGATCGATCGCCAATACCAAGGGTTTGACCTGCACCGTAGGCTGATCGGCAGTCCAAGCGGTGGCCATGGCTTCGGCAACATCAGCGGCGAGGGCAGCGGGGGCGATCGCCAGCAGGGTGGGACCAGCTCCGCTAATGACCAGTCCAAAGGCTCCAGCAGCTTGGGCGGCGGTGTGAACAGCGGCAAAACCGGGGATGAGGGCTTGGCGATAGGGTTGGTGGATGCGGTCTTGGAGGGCCGATCGCAGCCAGTCGCCGTTACCCGTAGCTAAGGCTTGGAGCAAGAGGCCCACATGGGCAGCGTTGAAAATGGCATCGGCGCGGCTGTAGGTGGCGGGCAAGACCTGACGGGCAGCTTCCGTGGAGAGTTCAAAATTGGGGATGGCGACCACCGGTACAAAATCGGGATGCCAGGATATTTCGCAGAACTGCCAAGGGTTGGGATCTGCTGGGGTGGCGAGGCCCGTGGCCGCTAAGCGACAGCCCCCTAACTGGGCGGGGATGACGTTATCGGGATGGCCTTCTAATTCCGTGGCTAAGGCTCCAATTTGCGCAGCGGTGAGGGGATTTCCGGCCAAGGCATTGGCCCCAACCAAGCCGCCGACGATCGCCGTGGCAGAGCTACCTAAGCCCCGCGCTAGGGGAACCCCCATTTCGATCGCGATGTGCAGGGGGTCTGGTTCTTGGCCAATTTCTTGGTAAAAGCGCAGAATCGATCGCCACAGCAAATTATCGCTATCTAAAGCCAGGGATTCCCCATCCTTACCACCGGGGTTAAGCAGTTCTAGCTGGGGCTGGGGCGCACCGGGTTCCAGGCGGGTAAAGGTGAAGCGGTTGTAGAGGGTGAGGGCAGCGCCGAGGCAGTCAAAGCCGGGGCCAAGGTTAGCGGTGGTGGCGGGAACGGTGACGGTCAGGGTCATAGGGAGGGGGCGGGGCAGGGGTCTGGCGAGGATTGGGTTAGGGTGTAGATTAACGGTTTTGGCGCAGTTTCAGGCCATGGCGGCTGTAGAGAACGATGCCTGCGCCCACGATCGCCACAGAACACAAAATATGAACCACGTTAAACGGAGTGCCCGGAAAAAACCAGGAATCCGTGCGTAAAAACTCCAAACCAAAGCGCCCTAGGGGATACCACAGCAGGTAACAGAGCATGAGATCTCCGGGCTGCAACTCGCGCTGAAAGCGGCGGGAAATCCAGAAAATAAGGGCGAATCCCAGGAAATTCCAGAGGGATTCATAGAGGAACAGCGGCTGAAAGCGGGTACTTTCGGGAAAGGCGACTAAATCATTGAAGGGGGGGATGCGGTGCACGGGGTCAATGCGTAAGCCCCAGGGTAACTCCGTGGGGGGGCCGTAGAGTTCCTGGTTAATGAAATTGCCCCAGCGCCCGATCGCCTGGGAAATGGGCAAAGCAATGGCGATCGCGTCTAAATAGGTCAAAAGCGGCAGTTGGCGCAGTTTGGTGTAGAGCCACACCGCAATACCACCAAAAATAAAGGCTCCAAAAATATGAATCCCCCCTTCCCAAATGCGGAAAATGCTGCTGGGGTTGGCCAAGTAATAGCCTAGGCCCGACGGGCCACGGGGCGATTGGATAAAAACATAGTAAAGCCGTGCGCCAAAGAGGGCCGGAACCAAGACCCACACCAACATATCCCAAAAATCATCGGGATCCCCACCTTTGCGGCCAATGTACTGGCTAGCGAGGGATGAGCCGATGAAAATGGCGCTAACCATAAGCAGACCATACCAACGGAGCGCAATGGGGCCAAGTTCAAAGACGATCGGGTCAACGGGGGGATACATGGGCTACGGGGTCAGGA
>JBMTWK010000506.1:0-3201 GCA_049452395.1 Prochlorothrix sp.
ACTGGCATTCTTTTTGTTATTCAGCAACGCCTTCAACAACCATGGCTACCGCAACTGTTCCAACCACCAGTACAACAACCCTTACAACCACCACCGCAGCCCCGGCCTCCATTCGGTTTTTACAGTCGCCAACCCGATCGGAGTGGCTAGAGCTAGCCCTCGCTCACCCCGAAGAAATTTTGCTAGACCATGCCCACTGTGAGCGCAAAGCGGCAGGAGTTGCCCTTAATTTGCTCTGTCGCTATCCCTCAACGGTGCCCCTCGTGCGATCGCTAACGGCCATCGCCCGCGAAGAACTAGAGCACTTCGATCAGGTCAACCAAATTTTGATCGATCGCAACATAGCCCTTCGCCCCCTCACCCCACCCCCCTACGGAGCCGCCCTCAAGGCCCAAGTCCATCCCCAGGAACCAGAACGCAAACTAGACTCCCTCTTGGTTGCAGCCCTCATCGAGGCCCGGAGCCATGAGCGGCTGGGGTTACTGGGGGAGCACTGCCCCGATCGGCAGCTTGCCAAGTTTTACCGCAGCTTAATGGCCTCCGAAGCACGGCACTACGGAGCCTACTGGGTCTTAGCAACCCAGGAATTTGAGCGATCGATCGTCGATCGACGCTTAGAAGAGCTAGCCCAGGCAGAAAGCGCAGTCCTCGCCACGCTCCACCCCCAACCCCGCATTCACAGCTAACAACTCAGCGCGGGCCGTCTAGTCTTCGTCCAAATCATAGGCTTCATCATCCCCCTCTTCCCCAGGGATGCGCCCCCGCGACTTCCGGGCTTCCATGGCCCGCTCCAGCATCGTCAACAGACCCGGAGCCTCTTCCTGAAGCGCCAACAACAGCCGCTCTCCCGCATCCTCATCACCGGGATCGCTCCCCGTTTCCATCACCCGCATCAACCGGGGAATGGCCATATCATCAACAATCTGGATCAACGCCGTCAGGCAGCGGTTAAACTGACGCTCCGTCAGGGAAGAGTCTTCCAAGGGAAACTCGATAATGGCTCGAATTTCGCCATCTACCGGGTCGTATTCCCACTGGAGCATTTTGGTTTCCCAGGAAATGCTCAGCATGGTTTGTAGAATTGCGGCCTTGTGGGGATGATCGCTAACTCCTGACAAAACCTGAGGGGCATAGACAGCGAAAAACTCACCATCCTCCTCCAATTCAATCACAATCAGGAGGTTCTCGACGTTATCTCCCTGTACACCTGTGTAGATGCGGGCTTCTTCAGCATCTAAGCGGTATTTCCAACCTTTGTTATCCAGGTATTGAGCAATTTGCTCTAGCGTTGCGGCCATGGCTTGTGCGACATCTGTAAAAAAGAAGGGTGTCGATGAGAGATAGGGGATGGAGAATAGTCGGCTCTACTCGGTGCAAGCTGGGTTAAATTGCAGCATAGCGGCGAATCAGGCCGAACCAGCCCAAACTCCTCAGACGGTAGCAGAGGGAACGCGCCGTCAGTCCGTTTGACGGAGCAATCCTATCATACCCCTCAGGGGGGACATAATCTACTGGGGGAGTTTGGGGGAGTCCTAGGGCTGTGAACCGCTTGGGAAAGGCTTCTATGGGGCAGTTGCTGAACTTCGCTGGGGGCTGTTCTTGAACTTCGGTTGCTGTCTTTCTGTTGCCGTCTTGTTGAGCGTCCTGTTGAAGTCTTGTTGAGCGTCTTGTTGAAGTCTTGTTGAGCATCGGGAACTCACCAGGGCTAGGCAAAATCCTGCTATGGTGAATGGGGCAAAAAAGAAGGTCGGGTTCCAGCGGCTTGGGCCTCTTCCAGACTTCAGCCCATTCCAATTCCGTTCAATCCCAAGGTTTATGTCATGGCATACCAGCGCATCTTACTCAAATTGAGCGGTGAAGCGCTCATGGGAGATCTCGCCTATGGCACGGATCCCGACATTTTGGAGAGTGTGGCCGAGGCGGTGGGCAGTGTTGTTAAGGAAGGTATTGAGCTGGCGATCGTCGTCGGAGGTGGCAATATTTTTCGGGGCATTAGCGGTGCCTCCAGCGGCATGGACCGGGCGACCGCTGACTATGTGGGAATGTTGGCCACCATTATGAATGCCATCACCCTCCAAGATGCCCTAGAGCAAAAGGGGATCCCAACGCGGGTTCAAACCGCGATCGCCATGCAAGAAATTGCCGAACCCTACATTCGCCGCCGCGCCATTCGCCATCTGGAAAAGGGCCGCGTGGTCATTTTTGGGGGAGGATCGGGAAATCCCTTCTTTACCACCGATACCACCGCTGCCCTGCGGGCCGCTGAAATTAGCGCCGATGTCATCTTCAAAGCCACCAAAGTCGATGGCATCTACGACAGCGATCCCAAACTCAATCCAGGGGCCAGACAGTATAAAACGTTGAACTATGCCCATGTCTTAGCCCATGAGTTGGGGGTCATGGATGGGACGGCGATCGCCCTGTGTAAAGAGCGACAGATGCCCATTGTGGTGTTTAATTTATTTGGCGAGGGCAATATTTATCGCGCCGCCATGGGAGAACTAATCGGAACAACAGTGGGAGGTTCCTGTGAAATTAGCTGATGTCGAAGCCCAAATGCAAAAATCGGTGGAGGCCACCCAGCGGTCTTTTAACACGATCCGCACGGGGCGAGCCAACGCCAGTATCCTCGATCGGGTAATGGTGGACTACTACGGGGCCGAAACGCCACTCAAATCCCTGGCCAACATCAGTACTCCCGACTCCACAACCCTTCAGATCGATCCCTTTGACAAAGGCAGTCTTTCCCAACTGGAAAAAGCCATTTCCCTGTCCGATGTGGGTTTAACCCCCAACAATGACGGGCGCGTCATCCGCATCAACATCCCCCCCCTCACCAGCGAACGCCGTAAGGAGTTTGTCAAGATGGCCTCCAAGTATGCGGAGGAAGGTAAGGTCGCAATCCGGAATATTCGGCGGGATGCCATTGATAGCGTCCGTAAACAGGAGAAATCCAGCGATATTTCCGAAGATGAAGCGCGGGATCTCCAAGATCAGATCCAAAAGCTGACGGATAAGTATACAACCCGCATTGATGAGGTTCTAGCCGCCAAGGAAAAGGACATCATGACGGTCTAGCTTCCGATCGCCGATCTACCCTGGGATCGCCGACTTGCAGTCGGCCCCCTATCAAAGTCTCCGATCGGCCCTGGGATCGCCGACTTGCAGTCGGCCCCCTATCAAAGTCTCCGATCGGCCCTG
>JBMTWK010000507.1:0-3200 GCA_049452395.1 Prochlorothrix sp.
CTATTGCATTTTGCGGCTAGCGCAGGATTGCGACCGCTGGGGTTGGCGGAGTTTTGGTGGGAAAGGGGGGAAGTTGGGGAAGTTGGGGAAGAAGAGGAGGTAGAGGAGTGGGGGAGTAGTCGGCGGCGATCGGGGCAGTTTTACGGAGCCTGTCGGGAGCGGTGTCAGCCGATTAGGGGCCATCCCCCCGTGGTTGACCCAGTTTCTGGTAGGGGCCATCCCCCCGTGGTTGCCCTAGTTTCCGGTAGGGACAATCCCCCCGTGGTTGACCCGATTTTGGCCATGTTTGACCCGCCTTTGGGCCACAACAAACCAGAGCCGCTCAGGATCTTGTACCAGGATCCCTGGTTGATTGTGGTGGATAAACCGGCGGGGCTGTTGTCGGTGCCCGGTCGGCGGCAGTGGGATAGTGTGGTGAGTCGGTTACGGTGTGGGCCAGGGTTGGGGCGGACGATCGGGGCTGAGAATGAACCGGATGGACCCGAAGACTTACGGGCGGTGCATCGGTTGGACCAAGAGACCTCTGGGGTGCTGGTCATTGCCCGCGATCGCGCCAGCCATCGGCACCTCAGCCAGCAATTCCACGATCGCAGGATCGAAAAAATCTACTTCGCGATCGTCCGGGGCCAAATTCAGCCCCAGTCCGGCACGATCGATCTACCCCTCTGGGGCGATCCCCAACAGCGCCCCCGCCAAGTCGTGCATAACCAACGGGGCAAGCCCAGCCAAACTCAGTACCAGGTCCAGGAAATCTTTCCCTACCACGGCCAAATCTACAGCAGGCTAGAATTACGGCCCCAAACGGGGCGCACCCACCAGTTACGGGTACATTTGGCGGATCCCCTAGGGCTGGGGTCGGCGATCGTGGGCGATCGGCTCTATGGCAATTCCCCCAGTCACGATCGGCAGCCTCCCGATCGGCTGGGCAACGCTGCGGTGACTGAGGCCGCCACAACCCCAGCTCAGCAACCCTGGGGCGATCGGCTCCATCTCCATGCCCATCGCCTCAGTTTTACCCATCCCCACACTGGCCAGCCTTTAGAAATTACCGCTCCCCCACCCCGATCGATCTAGCCCCGTGCTCAGCCTCCGCAACCTTGCTAAACTACAGAATCATCTGCTGTTTCACCCCCTTCTTTCCCCCCGCTGGCCCTATGACTGCCTCCAACGAAAGCCGCCTCGATCGCCTAGAAGCCCTAGCCGAAACAACCTTACTGGCCATCCAACAACTGGGCCATAACCAGCAACAACTGCAAGCCCAACTGAACACAGAGATTACCGATGTTGTCAGTATGATTGGCACCCTAGGGGTGCAAATGGGCGAGATGCAGGCAGAAATTCGGGAAATGCAAAGCGAAGTCCGGGGGATGCAAACCGAAAATCGACGGATCCTAGACTATCTCTTCCGCGAAGGCCAGGACAACGAGTCGAACTAAATTGTGCCCGATCGCCCTAGATTGCTTAGATTCAGAGGATCCCGATCGGGAGCATCCCACTTTAGCGATTTAACCGACCGGGTAGGGTCTATCCCACTTTGGCGAATTAACCCATTGGGTAGGGGCAATCCCCCCGTGGTTGCCCCGGTTTTGCTCGAAGAGGGTCGGCACGGGGGCACGACCCCTACCGAGATTCTTCTACAGTGGGATGCACCCATCCCGATCGGCCTTGCACCAAATTTCCGGGCAGAGTGATACCGGCGGAACCGCGATTTGATAGAATCAAGCCAAGCTATTAACAAAGCAACGATAATCCTTAAATTTTGTTACTGAAGAGGTCACTCAGTCCATGGACATGACTGTTCTGTTTGCTGCCCTGCCTGAGGCATACCAGGTTTTCGATCCCCTCGTGGACGTAATGCCCGTTATTCCCGTGTTCTTTCTACTTCTAGCCTTCGTCTGGCAAGCTGCCGTCGGTTTTCGCTAGAGATTGCTTAACTGAGATAACGTCTGAATTTCAGGATTTTCAGTTCCAGCACTAAGGTCGGGCTTTGCTCGGCCTTTTGTAGTTTTAAAGGGTAAAGCAACGCCAAAACCCAGGGTCAGAAAACCTGACCCCTACATAACCCCAAACCCCTGTAGGAGCGTGGTTCCCGCGCCCACCCGTCCCACGGCTGGATCCCCTTTAAATTACCTTCACTGTCCCCTTAGCCCCCCAGACCATGTACAACAGTACCCCCATTCCCGCTACCCCCGATGGTTTCCGCTCCGGCTTTGTGGGCCTGATTGGTCGCCCCAACGTGGGCAAGTCCACCTTGATGAATGCGCTGGTGGGGCAAAAGGTGGCAATTACCTCCCCCGTTGCCCAAACGACCCGCAACCGCCTCCGGGGCATCCTCAGCACAGAGCAGGCCCAATTTATTTTTGTCGATACACCGGGGATCCACAAACCCCATCACCAGTTGGGTCAGGTGCTGGTGTCCAATGCCCAGGGGGCGATCGAGGCGGTGGATATTGTCCTGCTGGTGGTGGATGGCTCCGTGGCGCTGGGGCGGGGGGATCAGTTTATTGCGGAGGTGGTGGCGGGGGTGCTGAGCAGACAGAGCCAAGGCCCCAAGACGGTCCTGCTGGGGCTAAATAAGATCGATCGCCAGTCGGAAAATCCAGAGGACCGATCGCAAATCCTAGCCACCTACCAAGCCCTCTCAGAGGACCAAGGCTGGCCGATCGTCGAATTTTCGGCCTTGACCGGGGCGGGCACCGATCGGCTCTTGGAAATCCTCACCGATCGCCTTGAACCCGGCCCCTACTGGTACCCCCCAGATTTGGTCACAGACCAGCCAGAGCGCTTCATTATGGGGGAACTGATTCGGGAGCAGATTTTGTTGCTGACGCGGGAGGAGGTGCCCCATTCCGTGGCGGTGGTGGTCGATCGGGTAGAGGAATCGCCTAAACTAACGCGGGTACTGGCAACGGTCTATGTGGAGCGGGATTCCCAAAAGGGAATTGTCATCGGCAAACGGGGCCAAATGCTCAAGCAAATCGGCTCAGCAGCGCGATTACAGATGCAAAAGCTGATCGATGGCAAGGTTCATCTGGAATTATTCGTCAAAGTCCAGCCCAAATGGCGACAATCCCGCAGCCGCCTAGAGGAACTGGGCTACCGCATTGAGAATTAAATGCAGAATTAAACCGCATCCAATCTGCAATCCAGAATTGGGTAGGGGTCGTGCCCCCGTGGCTCCCCTCTTCAGGACCAAATCC
>JBMTWK010000508.1:0-3189 GCA_049452395.1 Prochlorothrix sp.
GAACCACGACCCCAATGCGACGGTTGCCCTGAGTATTGATTCCGTCGGTTTTTATGAGCTTCTACTCGAAGCGCTGGCCAAGTATTAACCAAAATTTTCTTGTAGAGGCGGGTTCTTGCCAAAATCTACGCTTATCACTGCCAAATCTACAAAAATCGCGTTGGCGTTGAGAACCCTGGTTTCTTCTTAACCGGAGTAGATCGATCGTCGCTTCCCATAAGAAACTAGGGTTCTTGCTGTGCGGAAGATCCCTTTGGATTGCCCCAGAAGAGGGCAGGTTTAGCTGATGTTGAGCTTGGTATCCAAGATTGTCTCGAAAACCTGCCCCTAGATTGTGTTGTTTTGTCCTTAGCAGGTTTTTTGTCGCTGCCCATGCTCTTTATGCTAAAATAGTACATATAGTCTATAAATTACTGCCCTGCTATGGCCCCGATCGCTGCTCCTATCCAGCCCCTCCTCCAACGGTTGCACCAACACTACCCCAAAGCCACCTATGCCCTGAACTGGACCAGCCCAGAGCAATTGCTAATTGGGGCAATCTTAGCGGCCCAAACTACTGATGAACGGGTTAATCAGGTTACTCCTGCCTTATTTCGGGCCTATCCAACGGTAAAAGCCTTGGCGGAGGCAGATCGCCCTAGCCTGGAAGCCCTGCTGCAACCCACCGGCTACTATCGCCGCAAAGCGGCCACGGTCCAAGCGGTTTGTGCAGCACTGGTGGCCAAATTTCAGGGGAAAGTGCCGCCCCGGATGGAGGATCTGGTGACATTGCCCAGAGTAGGTCGCAAAACGGCTAATGTTGTCTTAAATTGCGCTTTTAACCAAGCATCTGGGATTATTATCGATACCCATGGCATTCGGGTCAATCAGCGGCTGGGCTTAACGCAGCATCAGCAACCGGAGGCGATCGAGGCTGATTTAATGGCGCTAGTGCCCCAGGATGAGTGGATTCAGTGGGGAAATGCGATTATTCTCCATGGGCGGCACGTCTGTCAGGCTAAATCGCCCCAGTGCTCTAGCTGCTGCCTCCAGGATCTTTGTCCCCAGGTTGGCCTTGCGGCTTCTGGTCCTGCGGTGCAGTCTTCACCTCGAAATATCCCTTCTCAGCAGCTAAACTTGCTCGATCGGGCTAATTTAGAATCTAATCCTGTACAGGCTGAGGATTCTGTGGGTATGGAGGCTGGAGCTGATTGGGGGGAGGTGAGTCAGGGGTTAGTTGCCGATCGGGGGATGTCTGGGGATGCGGTTGTTGCAGAAACTGGCTGGGGGCTGGGGAACTGGCCGGACTGGATTGGGTTGGAGGCTCAGCAGGAGTACTTTTTGGCGCTACAGCAGTTTCTCCAGCAAGAGCGGAGCCAATTTACGGTTTTTCCCCCGGAAGACCAGGTATTTCGTGCTTTTCAGCTTACGGATCCCGATCGAGTTCGGGTGCTGATTCTGGGCCAAGATCCCTACCATGGACCGGGCCAAGCCCAGGGGCTGGCTTTTTCGGTTCCGGCTGGGTTGCCCCTGCCGCCTTCACTGCGCAATATTTTTAAGGAATTACAGGCTGATTTGGGCCAAAATCCGCCCCAGAGCGGCGACCTAAGCCATTGGGCGAGCCAAGGGGTGCTGTTGCTCAATGCGGTGCTGACGGTGCGCCAGGGGGAAGCCAACTCCCACAAAGATCGGGGGTGGGAAACCTTTACCGATGCGGTGATTAAGGCGGTGAGCGATCGTAGCCCCCACACGGTTTTTATCCTCTGGGGCAGCTATGCCCGCCGCAAACAGCAGCTCATTAACCCCCGCCACACGGTCCTCGCCAGCGCCCACCCCTCGCCCCTCTCGGCCCGCCATGGTTTTTTTGGCAGTCGCCCCTTTTCCCAAACGAACCAGGCGTTGCAGGCCCACGGCCAAGATCCGATCGTCTGGTAAATCCTAGGAGGGTTGACTAAGCGGGCCGATCGCAAATCGGCGATCCTGAATGCTTTGCCTGGGATGGCCGATTTGTAATCGGCTTCCTGCAATATTCCCCTGGGCGGGGGTTGGGGGGATTCTCTTTGGTTCAGGGGGACCATCCTGCTCTAGGATCGATCGCAACACCATAACGCCATTTTTATATCCCCCCGATCGTCCTATGAAGCGCATTTTCATCACCGGAGCCAGCGGTTGCATTGGCCACTACGTTGCCGAAGCCCTGATTCAGCAAACGGACCATGAACTGTTTTTACTGGTGCGCAATCCTGAAAAGCTGAAGCTGAATTTAACGGCAAGACCGGGAATTCAGGTGGTAGAGGGCAACCTGCGGCAGATTGAGAAGCATCAAGCGCTCTTGAAGACGATCGATGTTGGGATTTTGCTGGCGACTTCCTGGGGTGGGGCGGCGGAAACCTATGATGTTAATGTGACCAAAACCCTGGAATTGATGCAGTATCTCAGCGCTGGACCTTGCCAGCAAATTCTTTATTTTTCGACGGAAAGCATCCTCGATCGCCAAAACCAGCTTCTTCCCCAAGCCACTGCCCTGGGTACCGACTATATTCGCACCAAGGCGATCGCCCTGCAAAAAGTGGAGCAACAGGCTCAACAGGGTAAGATTGCGCCGATCGTGGCCCTTTTCCCGACGTTGGTCTTTGGTGGCGATGAAATAAAGCCAAAATCCCACATTACCAGCGGTTTGCCAGAGGTTTTGCGTTGGCTCTGGCTGGCGCGATTCCTGAAGGCCGATGCTAGCTTTCACTTTGTCCATGGGGCCGATATGGGGCAGGTGGTTTATCATTTGGTGCAGCATCCTGAAGCGGTGCCCCGTCTAGCTTCCAGCGGCATTCCTAAACTGGTGTTGGGCAGCGCGGCAACTACGGTGAACCAGGCGATCGACCAGCTTTGTGCCTACTTTGGCCACCGCATTTTGTTCCAAATTCCCCTCTCGATCGCCCTTGCTGAGGTTATTATCAAGGTCTTCCGCATCCAAATGGCCCCCTGGGATCGCTTTTGCCTCAGCTATCGCCACTTTACCCACGCTAACCCCGTCAGTCCCGCCACCTTTGGCCTTCCCACCCAAGCCGCCACCCTCCCCGCTCTTCTGCAAACTTTAGGCTTCTCCCCCCAGTAAGTTCCCTTTGACAACGTTTCTGTAGTAAATGTTGGGCATATTATGCTTATGGCTCCATGTGCCTATCCTGAATGGAGCCAAACAGGTTGTACAATCAA